>VGTI01000009.1 GCA_016874735.1 Deltaproteobacteria bacterium | reverse complement strand
GGACGACTCTTCCCCCTGGAGAGGACTTAGGTTTCTCCCTCCTACCTAAGCGCCATCGTCGAGGGGCGGCGAAATCTTAAGTTTTTCTTTTTAAGGCTTGTGTTTTTGAGGGGTTAAACGAGTTAATACTGGGTCAAAAAAAGGAGATGAAGAGCCTGTTTTTCACAACGAAATAGGCTGTGATTACAGATGGTTGCAAAACCTTGAGCCAACACATCGAAAACACTGGTTTTCCTCAGGCATCGATGCGAAAAGTAGGCAAAATCGATCGTCATCTCCCGTCATGTAAATTCCATGAGGTGTACTCTTTGACTATCAAGCTTTACAGCTACCAAAAATGCTCAACCTGTCGCCAAGCTACTAAATTTCTGGAAGCACGGGGCCTCGACCATCAAACAGTCGATATCACCCTTACGCCACCAAGTCGCAGCGAACTAGATGGCATGCTTAAGGCCGTTGGCGGCGCATTGCGCAAGTTGCTAAACACTTCAGGTCAGGTTTATCGCGAGATGCAACTCAGCACCAAATTGCCGCACCTATCCACCGATGAAGTGATGAATCTACTGGCAACTAACGGCAAATTGATCAAGAGGCCTTTTTTACTCGTAAACGGTAAGGCTGTTGCCGTGGGCTTTGATCAGGCAAAATGGAGCTCACTCCTGGCGGCAAAAGACTAGCTACTTATGTTAAAGTTACCCAGCAGCGAGAATGAAAAACCGCATAGTAAATGTTGGATTTCATGAAAATCCGCAACTGATTTACGGTAATTTATCAAGAACGTAGGACAGAGGACGGTATTGAGCTATTGCCTTGGCGTTTGTTTTTGCAACGTTTATGGGACGGCGCCTACGTTTAGCATTCTGGTGGAACCTTAGACCTTAAAGGCTTACACTGGGCGCTCCTCAACCTGGAGTACCAGCGGTGTTTGCCGATCGCGTCCGTAGCCAGTTCCAGCCCCAAGTGATCACCAGCGGCGATGCGATCGTTGCCGGTTCCAGCGCACTCTACGAGGTAAACCTCGATGAGGAGACGCTGACCTTGGAATTCTCTGGGTCGGATCCCATCTATACAGAGCTACTGCTGTGCGAAGACGAGCCATACGGTGATCACATCCATGCCTACTGTAGCTGCCTCGGTGGATCCGCAACCGAGCTTTGCCCCCACCTGTGGGCCGCCGTGAGAATTGCTGACCGTCGTGAGTGGTGTGATGAACTGCGCCTTGTCAGCGCCCCACTGACTGTGACCACTGCGTCAGCGCGTGATGATGATGATGCTCGTGAAGACGACGATTCCGGGGACGACATTTCCTATGACTACGACGATGCCACGGGTAGCCATGCTGAGAATTATTTCGACACGGAGAGTGTCGCTGCAGTTCCAGCGGAACCGCCATCCAGACCAGAGAGTCAAACTAGCTCCTGGCGGCGTCTCATTGACGGGGCGATGCGCCAAAATCAGACTAGCGCGCGCCGTCTGCCGATCAGTGGAAGTTCAGCCGATGTGCCTAAAATTTCGCAGGTCGTTTATCTCATCACAGGTGGCACGGGAGTTTACACGGGTACGTGGAAGGTGCAGGTCTGCGAACGCAAGATGCGCGTCAACGCGACCTGGTCCAAGTTAAAACCACTGCGCCTCAACGCCACGACGGCACGGCAGCTTCCCGCTGCCGCAGATACGGAGATCGCTCGTCTACTTATCAAGGCTGACGCCGCGGACGATGCTGACTACAGTGACGGCGACTACTATAGCCGCTATGGACGCCGCTATACGAGTAGCCCAGCGGGTAAGGATGGCTTCCAAATCCCTCGTGAGTTTCAGGATATTCTGCTCACGCAACTGAGTCACACCGGCCGCCTCTATCTTGAAGCGACAGGCGCTGGGGACCCCACGCCACTTACCTACCGACGCAGTGACAGCTGGCATTTTAGCCTAAAGATCGCCGCGACTGAGGATAATTCCGGTCATTGGCAGATCAGCGGCATGTTGCACGATGGTCAGGACTTAATCCCACTAGACTCCCTGGCTCTTGTCTTCGATCGCAATCTTATCGTTCATGGCGGTGAGATCATCGCACTGGCGAGTCTCACGGACAGCGACTGGTTCTGGGTCAAAAAACTGAAGACTCAAAAACCATCGCTCATAGCTACGAGCGATCTCGACCAGTTCATCGCCTCGTTTAGTAAGCTCACGGAAGCTCCTCCCTTAGAGCTGACCATGGGTAGTGACTGGCAAGCGGTAACTGATTCCCCTACCCCACGTCTATCGATACTCAGTGCGCGGTATAGCCCTGCGGCCGGTTATCTTGGGGCGCAAGTTAGCTTCAACTACGCCGGTCGTTTAGTCGGGCGCCATGAGCAGCGATCGTCGTGGCTCGACGCTGGTGCAAAAATCCTGCGTCAGCGCTCACCCGGAGCGGAGGCACGCTTGGTTGCCGACCTCCTAGCCATGCCGGCGATCACGGAACTAGCCGTCGCAGGTGGCAGCCGAGCGGATGTAAGTGTAGCCGTGGCCAGCCTAGCCGACCTGGTAACTCAGCTCATAGATTCTGGCTGGCATGTTGAGGCTGAGGGTCAGCGCGTGCATCGCGCCACTGCATGTACGTCGACCGTTAAGTCGGGAGTCAATTGGTTTGACCTCGATGCGCGCGTCAAATTTGGGGGCGAGGACGTGGGTTTGCCGCGCTTACTCGAAGCGCTCCAAAGTGGAGATCGCTTTGTAACCCTGGGCGACGGCAGCGTTGGACTCCTACCACAAGATTGGCTGGCACAATTCACCTCGCTGACAAAGTTTGGCGAACTAACAGACGACGGCCTGCGCTTTAAATCCGCGCAAGGCGCGATCCTTGACGCTCTCCTAAGTCAGCTACCCGAGGTCAATCTAGACGCCAAGTTTAAAGCCCTCAGGCGGCGCCTCAAGGAGGCCTCAGCCGTGCAGGCGCTCGCAGCACCAGCCGCGTTTAAAGGGACATTGAGACATTATCAAGAAGAGGGCCTGGGCTGGCTTGCCGTCCTCCGTGAGGCCAATTTAAATGGCTGTCTGGCCGATGACATGGGACTTGGTAAGACCGTTCAAGTGCTCGCCCTTTTGCAGATGCAGGCGCCGGCTGGAAAACCCTCCATCATCGTAGTGCCGCGCAGTCTCGTCCACAATTGGATCCGCGAGGCCGCACGTTTTTGCCCTGATCTCCGCGTTCTCGACTACGCCCACGCTGATCGCCACGGTCGCCTCGGGGCCATCGGTAGCTACGATCTCATCGTCACTACCTACGGTCTGCTGCGCCTTGATATCGATAAACTGCGCAAGATTGATTTCCACTACGCCATCCTCGACGAGGCACAAGCCGTCAAGAACCGAAGCTCACTCAGCGCCAAGGCAGCGCGCCTACTTAAAGCCGATCGGCGCCTTGCTCTGTCCGGCACACCAGTGGAGAACCACTTGGGAGAATTAGGCGCCATTTTTGAGTTTCTAAATCCAGGGATGCTCAGTGCCTCACTCATGAGGTCCGTCACCAAGATGCCAGTCGACGAGGGTAAAGCTGCAGCTGCCGCCCTCGGCCGCGCGCTGAAGCCTTTTATCTTAAGGCGCACCAAAGAGCAGGTGCTACCCGATCTGCCAGCCAAGGTCGAGCAAACCATCTACTGTGACCTAGAACCCATGCAGCGCCAACTCTACGATGAACTCCTGGCCCACTACCGCCGTAATCTATCCAAGGCCGTGGCGAAGGATGGACTAAACCGCACCAAGATCCAAGTGCTCGAGGCCCTCCTGCGTCTACGCCAGGCAGCCTGCCATCCAGGGTTGATCGATAACGCTCACGACGGCAGTGACAGTGGAAAAATTGACCTCCTCATGGCGAAATTGCGTGAGGTCGTCGACGGTGGTCATAAAGCCTTGGTATTTAGTCAGTTTACGTCGCTACTGAATTTCGTGCGGCGCCAGCTCGATCAGGAGGCCATTGCCTACGAATATCTGGACGGCCAAACACGTCATCGCGAGGAGCGAGTCGCGCGCTTTCAGCAAGATCCGACCACGGCCATCTTTCTGATCAGCCTCAAAGCCGGTGGTG
Source organism: Deltaproteobacteria bacterium (assembly GCA_016874735.1). NCBI lineage: Bacteria > Pseudomonadati > Myxococcota > Myxococcia > Deltaproteobacteria bacterium. The sequence goes on along the minus strand of VGTI01000009.1, from coordinate 83,306 downwards.
TTGGCCTCAACCTCACCGCCGCGGACTACTGTTTTATCCTCGATCCTTGGTGGAACCCCGCAGCCGAAGCTCAGGCCGTCGACCGAGCTCATCGCATTGGTCAGACCAAAACAGTTTTTGCCTACCGTCTCATTGCACGTGACACCATCGAGGATAAAATCCTTGCGCTTCAGGCTAAAAAGCGTGACTTAGCCGATGCCATCATCACCGCAGAAGATAGCATGCTCGGCGCTCTCAGCCTCGATGACCTTAATATGCTACTGGCTTAATTACTCCTTTAGGTCATCTCAAAAACTTTTGGTATCGCAAATGTAGCGAGAGCATTTCTAGAAATGCCACGAAGAAATCCTTTGCCTTGACCTTCGACCCGCCGACGTCCTGCCACACCCCTAACGGACACTCTATCATCGTCGCCTCTAGCTCGGGACCCCGTACACCTAGCTCTCTAGCCAGACGAGCAATGATCTCGACATCAAAAATCCATCGACTGGAGAACGGTTCAGCAAAAATTGCTTTTACCGCCGCCGAGGATCTAAAGAGTTTAGCGCCGCATTGCGTATCGTACACGCCGATGTCCAAAACTATCGATGCCACAGTTGCAAATACACGGCCCAGATAATGCCGCAGTAAACGGCGCTTTATTTTTCGGCCCAAAAGCTTGACGCGTGAACCCAAAACCATGACGGCCCCAGGCCTGGTCTTCAATAGGTCGATAAAAGGTACCATTTCCGTCACTGGAGTAGATAAGTCGGCGTCAAGGTAACCAACATATTCAATACCGGATTGCGCAAGGGCGTTTGCCACCCCGGTGCGCACAGCTTCAGCTTTGCCAGAATTTTTGGTTAGGTTCAGGTGAGTGATGCGACCGCTCGGATGGCGGCATATGCGGTCCAAAAGGGCCTGCGTGCCGTCGATGCTACCATCGTTCGCAAAGAGTATCTTAGAGTTCTGGTGCTGCTCGACAAAATTGATAAATGCTTCAGCTTGTAGCCGCTTTTCTTCGTTATATACGGGCACTACAATGATGGTGTTGACCTGCAGATCCACTGAGTCTGTCATGTGGGGCTACCCTTCCATTCCTCGAATTACAAAAAAGGCGCAATACAGGTAGCTCTCGGCACCTCTCGACCAAACGCCGCTTGCTAACACGTATCCTTATATTTTATATAAGATATTTGACATTATTAAATATGGTTAGTGCCTAATCGTGCGCGGAAAAAAGACGCCATCCTTGTTGCTGCTTCTAGCTATGCTTTGGCTAGTCTTGGCCCGCCATATGCCAATGGAAGAGGCTGTAGGTGGACCACTTGGCGCTTGGTGGCTTGTAGTCAAGTCCAGCTTCACCTTCCTAGCGCTGCTGCCCATGCTATGGGGGTGGGGCATCGTCTCGCTGATCCCGCTCAGAAAAATTGCAAGTGTCATCGTCGGCATACCCACCGCCGCCATAAAGATGGATGACCTGGGGCTATGGACCGGCTGTAGCCTGCTCCTGGGCGTCGCCGTGGTCGGCCTCTTTACTTTCGCCGGGGGATTGATCTGGCCTCCAAGCTGGTCCAGCGCGCTACCACTTGTAGCCGGCGGCAACTTACTGGCTGCTCTAGCCTGGCGCAGCAATGGGTTGGGTTGGCGACACTCCGTGGCGGAACTAACCGACACATATCAGCATCAAATTACTCGCCAATCCAAACTTTGGCTGTGGTTACTCCTAGCAGTCGTGGCTCTCCGTTGCTCGATGGTCTTTTTCTTTCAAGGGCACGAGGACGCCTATATCTACCACCTTTCAGCCGCAGAAAGCTGGCTCCAGCGTGGTCACACGGGAGTCTTCGTAACAAATATTTACACTGGCTATGCTCTGGCCGTTGAACACTACTATTTATTCCTCAAGATTCTGGCCGTAGGTAACGCCGAGCAAAATGCCCTAGCTCAGATCAGTCATCTCATCTGCGGCTACGGCACCTTTGTCTGGGCGCTGTTGACACTGGCCCGACCTTGGCTGAATCGCCGCGAGCGCGCCGCGTTTGTGCTCATATGCATGCATACGTGGCTGGTATTTTTTATGCTGTTGCCTAAAAACGATGGCTACCTGGCGGGTGCGGCGGCATTAGCTTTAGTAGGAATAGCGCGCGGTGTACCCACTCTGTTCTTGGCAGGAGCGAGTGTGGCGATGATCATGAAGCCAACGGCTGGGCTTACTTTCGCGGCTATAGGCGTGGCCGATTTGCTGACGCGTCCCGAGCTTGGCGGTGATCACGGGCGCGCCTTCGCCACTCATCTGAGATTGCTCCTTACTGGCGCTCTACTCATGATCGCTGAGTGGGCTCCGTTCGGCCTACGTAATGCCTACGTCACGGGCAATCCGTTCTTCCCCCTGCTCTCGGAACTGTTTCCTACCCCTTATGCACCGGAACTTAGTCGCGTCATCACTGAAGCCGAGCCGTTCAAACTGAGTGTTGTCACACTTTTCAACTCTCTGAGCAGGCTACTGATCAGCGACATTACTATCACCATCGGCTTATTGACCTGCATCTACCTAGTTGCAACGCGTCGCACTCATTTTGTGCTAAAACCCTTCTTTGCCTCTGCGGATTGCCGTTTCTTGCTCGTATTTTCGACCATAGCCTTTTTCATCTTGCAGCTTTTCTGCGGCGAATTTGGCAAGCAAGTCGAATCCCGTCACTTTCTGGCGATGCTGGGCCCGCTCATGGTCATCGGCGTCGCCTTGCTGGTGCAAGCTACCCCTGAATCAAGGCGCCGCAAAGTAACGCCGGTCGTCATAGCTTTGATGGGTATCCTTTACTCCAACTTCGACGTGGCACTACGTGATCTATATCGCGGGCTAAGCGGTGACGGCGTAACATTCGGTCTCTTCGAGCATAAGCCCAATATGCTGCTCAACCACCACCTGTCGCGCCTAATCAGTAAAGACGCCACATCAATCACCAACACAGCCACCATGCCTCGTGTATTTGCCAACACCATATGCAATGCCGAGTACTTTCTGTCTAATGCAGAATTCTGGCACATCAAGAAGACCTACCCGGCTTGGACCTGGAACGTGGCTAGCCTGTCCGGTACCGAGCTTACGCGCAAACTTTACGAGGCTAACATTAGCTATGCCATCACCGACAGCAGCTCCCCCTTGGCACTTAGCCTGGCGACGATCTCAGGATCCGTTTTGATCCAGCGCGCAGGCTCCGTGGAGCTTTGGCGCCTACGCTGAAGGCAACGAATAGCGTTCCCTTCTCGCGATCGATCCGTCCTGTCAAAGAGTGCCGCGTAAATTAAATCAATGATTTCTGATTACTGCAGGAAACACGTCGCAATAATCATGCCCTTCATTTTTTTACTTGAAAACACTGCCCTGTTTAGTTTATGACCCGCCCGCCATAGGAAACTAACATTTCCCACTAACCCCACAGGTGTCATATGAAGTCCACATTACTCGCTCTATCATTACTCGTGTGTAGCGGCGGCCTTTCGCAAATTGCTAGCTGCCCAAACGTCTCTATCTTTGCCCAACCAACGCGCGACAGCCGCTGCGAAGGCGAGTGTTTCGGTTACTGCTGGGGCTACTACCGCTACAACTACAACTACTTCAATCCGCTCTGCGCTGATATCTGCTGCACACGTTAATAAGCGACTTTAAGCGACTTTAAGCGACTTTCAAGATGCCGCCCGCTCAAACGTGCTCCGCAAAAAAGGCGAGCACCCGGCGGCGCGCATCTTGCTCGGCCTCGGTATTGTGTCCGACGCGCATGGGCAGCTTCTCACCAAGCCAGCTAACGAATTTATCCGTAGTCTGATTCATGAAGCTGTGACCGGCGTCAGGATAAAGTTTCACGTCGTGCGGGATGTGGCTGGTAGATAGTTCTGTAGTGAGATGCTCGAAATGCGGCCGAAAGGCATCGTCCCTGCCACCGTAACTCGCTACCACGGGACAGCTACCCTTAAGCTCGCGCGGTGTGTGCCCATAAAAAGGTGCCGCCGCTTTAAACAAGCCTGTTTTAGCGAGTAGCAGCGCGAAGCCTCCACCCATACAGAGTCCTAGTGTAGCGATCCGACCGGCATCGACCTGAGGCTGCCCAGCGAGCCAGCCACGCGCGGCCAGGAGATCGTCGACTCCTTGTCCCTGCTCACGCTTCAGATCCGCCATCAAACGACTGATGCAAACGGCCCAAGGCCCCCGCGCGAATAAATCCGGCATCATCACAGCATAACCGGCACCAGCAAAGCTAACGGCAAGGCGCCGCATCTCGTCGTTCAGGCCGAGAGCTTCGTAGATAAAGAGAATAGCAGGTACCTTATCTAGACCAGCAGGATATGTGAAAAATGCCGGTAATTGGACACCCTCAGCTGCCGGAAAATGCATCATCTGGCTGATCAATTGGTAACGCATGCGCGGTCCAAAATGCGTGATTATGGTCGCTGAATGACATGCGGCAATTGTAGCACTGAGTCGTGCACATGTCGCTTGGCAGATAACGCGACGAACGCTATGGTCACCTTGTTCCAAAAAATCTGGTCGTATCTTAATGATCCTTCTTTCAGCCCATGAGGTGGTGGATGTTGGGGAGACGGGGTATCGCAGCTGTCTGGTTTTCACTGTTTCATCTCGTCACCTGGGGATGTGGGGCCACCAATGATAGCCAGTATTCAGACTTACTCTGGCACACAGGCGCAGGAACGCTCAGAGGTCACGAGGACATCACCCGCTTCGCTGTTGAGATCGCTAATCAACGCCTTAGTGGACGCCAAGATATCGGGTACGAGCCGGTGCCATACGGCGTGCACGGCCCCATTTCATTCCATCCTTTAATTAAGGGTAATTTTGAATCCGATTTTCCTCCCCCCGAGATGCGCCAGGTATACGGCGCAACGCCTGCGACCGATTGGCACCATGACGGCCGGTTACAACACTTGCATGCGCTGCGCAATTACCGTGATGGCAGCACCACTACTAATGGCGAAACCTGTCAGGCCGTTAAGTTTGCACTCGAGCAAGCACTGAAACGAGCGACGGCCCATCTGCAGTCTGGCGACCGTTACCATTATCACTACTGGATCGGCCACGCGCTCCATATCCTGCAAGATAGTTATTCGCCGGCCCATGTGACGCGCGTTGGTCCCGAGGGTCATTCCATCCTGGCCTTTTGTACGTACGGAGTGAAGTTAAAGGACATTTGTTACCATCATGAAGTCGATGCTCGGGACCGCGTATGGCGCGGCGACAGCCTGCGGTGCACGTTTGATTCCGACCGGCGCGATTGGGACTGCCTCGTTCCGGAGGCTCAACACGCGGCCATTGCATCGGCGGAACTTTTAGCAGCACTGAGTCAGCGACAAGTCTCCGGTGAGCCGCTAGAGTCCACACTCAGTCGCGTCTGGGACCGGCACCTGAATTGCGCCGGACTTTGATTAGCAGCAGTTAAAACCACGTGCTGGGCTCGCCAAGTTCTTTAGCCGTGGCGTATTTACTGCCCACGTCGGTGAAAGCATTCCAAGTGTTGCGAAACTGATTCATAAACTCAGACCGGGTCGCCGCTGAGCAATAATAACTATCGACAGCATTAGCATAGATAAAATTACCAAAGGCATTGGGATCGGTAGAGCTAAATGTCATGAGTTTAGTGGCGTCGACACCCTGCATCGCTTTGATATCCTGTACGAACGATGCCGCAATCTTGCCGCGCTCAGTCACGAATGCATCAGCGTACGCCTTCCACTCCGGTGTATTGAAGTAGGCAGGTGTATCAGGAGCGCGCAGTCCGGGAACAAAATACTCGGCCTCCCAGTAGGCAAACAGGCGGACCAGACTGGACCTAATCTTAGTGACATCTGCCATTACCACCATGCGGAGAGGCTGATTGCCTGAAGGACTAAGCCAACAAGACGTCGCTTCAGCATTGCCGACAAGCGGACGCTGAGCATTAGTGAAGGGGGCACTGCGGCATTCCGTCTGGGCATTACCAATGACGATCTGTCCGCGCAGGACGACGAAATATAACTTAAGTAGCGGCGTCGGCACGGCAGCCAACGCACCCATCACGGCGTTGCGGAACGGGGACTCTTCGGCGGGGCTGATTGCAATGGCGTTCTGTAAATCAACAATATTTGGTGGCAAGGCACCGCGCCCCTCATAGGCGTAGCCACAAAGTTGATCGCGGGCGGGCCCGTCCTTGGCTATGACATTTGTAAGCGTCTTGCCGCTCGACGATTGCGGCGCTGCAGGCTTGCAGCCGACGATGGTTAGACAGACAGTAAGCGGCACAGCTGCAATAAATCTCACGTGCATCCCCTAGCGATTTTACTTTAAGCCAAGTAGGCCCATCAGAAGATTGCCAAAGCCAGCCAGCAATCCGCCGCCAAAAACACCTCCCCCCTGGCCGAAGCCCTGAGCGCCACTGGCGACCGTTGCATTCCTCTGTTGCGGTGGCAGCTGTGCCACGACCGTATCAACCAAAGAGATCAGGTTGGAGGGCGCCCCCCCGTAGTTTGGTACGGCGACAGTCACGGGTGCGGATACCGGCGCCGCAACCGAGCCGCTACCGTTTACCGTTCCGGTCGCCATGGTGTTTGACTGCCACCATGCCGGCTTGTTTTTGCCGTTTTCGGACTCGGTTTTTTTAGTCGTATTCGTCGACTCTTCTGAATTCGATTCGACGCAGGACGCCAAGGTCAGCACCAGCAGAGTCCGTAAGCACAGGGATCTGAACTTCACGCCAAGCCTCACCCAACGAAAGAAATCGGTATTTTTTCAAGTATACCGAAGCTTTCGTTGCCAAAGCAAGGTCAGCCAAGTCCCATCAAACGCGCAGCATCACACCCGGACCATGCTGCGGCGCCGACTAGCCGACTTCTCGTCGGCAGCTCCAATGACACAAGGGTTCGTAGCCAGACGCAGTGAGGTGGCTAGGTAGCCGCTGTCTTCGACTAGATGCTCGATATTCGCACTAGAATAAAGCTCGAGGAAACGGCGGTGCGCCGTCTCAAGCAGATAAAACGGGACGCGCGGGAAAGCATGGTGCACGGAATGAAAGTTGAGCCGGTTGAAGAACCAACTCGTGTAACTGTTCGTCACTATGTTGCGACACGTGTAGACCTGAGTTTCAAAGTAGTGCCGCCCTTTACCCCAAAGACCGTAGTGCTCGATATGGGACCGCCACTGCATGACAGCACCGGTACAACGCTCCATGAGGAACCAGAAACACAGCCACCGCAGCGCTACTCCTTGGGTATAAGCTAGGGTGTATATGATGATGTTGGCACCGAGAATGCCCAGTACATCGGTGATCACCGCCTGCCTCATTGAGCGCGACACCTTGGCATAGCGCAGTCCGCTCCGAAACGTGTTGACGATCAGCCCAAAACCACCGAAGACAAAAATATCGAGCAACCACTGATGCCGGACATAAAATTTGCCTAGCGTCGATGCTCGGTCGTACTCCTCGAGCGTCCACTGCACACGTTCGGGATCATTGAAATCGTCACCGTTCATCTTGTGGTGAACCTTGTGCACCTCGCTATAAATGCTGTGGACCCAAATGACTGGCCACGAGACGAGGCGGGGCACAATCTCATCAAACCATGTCCATCCAGTCAGGGTATGATGGATGGCATCATGGGTTGTGATGATAATGACCGAGAGCACAAGGCCGGCAAAGACTCCTGCGGAGAGGAAGATACCTAGCGATTTAGCTGTCATAGCAAGGTAGGCGCCAAGAACTAGCAAGGTCACACAGAGGAGCACCTTACGCAGTCCTGGACCGGGGTGGGTTACTTGCAGATCAGCGACGGCCTGCTGCAAAGCTTTGGCCGTTACCATGTCCGCTTTGGTAGCCGACACTAGCGTTTTATCGCTTTCGTTCAGTCCTTCTGGGGTAGTCATCTTAAAGCTCCTAAACTTTTTGTTTCATTTTTGGCACGATAGGGGGCTCAGAAAGGGGCTTAGCATGACCGAACTAAAGGGAGAGGGAGTTAGCCACCCTAGCCTGCCACCTGCAAGCGAGCAAAACGTACTTGCGCCGCAGCCATCGACCCAAGCGGGTCAAACCCTATTTAGCAAGGTAAGGCAAAGGTGGCAAAAAAAACATTCCGTTATCTTGCTTATCGGCAGCATTCTCATGGCCCTTAACTGGTTTGTCCCACCGGTTTACCAGCTACTCAAAGGCCCAGTAATTGTGACACGTTACAACCGGAAGGCGGGAGCGAGCAAAGCCACGGTCGGCCCAAACCAGCCGGGGTGGACACCCCTCCAACGGATGTCCCGGCATGTCCTGCATGCCGTCATCGCGGCAGAGGACGGGAGGTTCTACGAGCACCACGGTATCGATATCGATCAAGTGGTGAAAAGCTACGAGGTCAATAAAAAGCGCAAGCGCTACGCCCGTGGTGCCTCAACCATCTCACAGCAAGTCGTTAAGATGTCGTTTCTTGGTCGCGAGAAGACGCTGACCCGCAAAGCGCGAGAGGCCACAGGCACGATGATCATGGAGCAGATCCTAAGTAAGGATCAGATACTCGAGTGGTATTTAAACTTAATTGAGTTTGGAGACGGAGTGTACGGCGTCAAAGAGGGCGCCTGGCATTATTTCCGCACCAAACCAGAGCTACTAACGGTCGAACAGGCGGTGCACCTGGCATTAGTGCTACCAAGTCCTAACGCGTGGTCTCGTGGGCTCAGACAAAGGGCTCTTACTCCGTTTGGCGAAAAGCGATTTTTGGCCATCATCAACACGATGCGTAATATGGGTTTCATAACCAAGATTCAGTGGACCGACGCCGTCACGCGTGGTGACTTTGGTAGGCCATTAGTTGGTTTTGCCGATCTGATGGCAGAGCCAACCAATGTCACCGCGCCTATCCCCGATGATGCAGACTTTGATGATGTGGACGATGTGGACGAGGCGGAAGACGAGGCCGCCATGCATGAAGATAGCCAGGAAAGCCAGGAGAGCCAGGAGAGCCGAGAATGACAGAAGCCCCAACCACTAGCACCGCACCAGCCAAAAAGATGTGGAAAATTCGCCTGGCCAGTATCCTGCTATACGGCGTGGCACGGCTCCTTCTGCTCACCTACCGCATCCGTGTCGTCGGCGCAGAAGAACGGACTAAAGCAGAGGCGATGCACGCCGGCGGTAGCTTCTGCCTGGCACTTTGGCATGAACAGCTATTTGCGAGCATCCTTGCTCATCGCGGCCAAAAGTTTGCGCCCCTTGCAAGCCTCTCAGCCGACGGCGATATCGTGACCCGAGTGATGGCGCGGTTCGGCTTCCAGACCGTTCGCGGTTCGAGTAGCCGCGGTGGCCCTGAAGCCCGCGACCAACTCGTGCACATGACCAAGGACGGGTGGTTCACCGCCATCACGGTCGATGGGCCACGGGGACCGCGGCGTCGTGTCAAAGGTGGTATCGTCGACCTAGCACGTCGCACTGGAGTCAGCATAGTACCACTGACGAGCACTGCGGATCGCCAATGGGTGCTACGTAGCTGGGATCAATTCAAGATCCCTAAACCTTTTGCCCGCATACTCGTGCGTTACGGTGAGCCCATCGCAGTGGCGGCTGAGACGCAAGGACTGGCCTTCGGCTCCATCAAAAATCAGATCCGTGAAGGACTTGCCATAAATGAGGCGCAGGCCGTCGCCGAACTCTCCGCCTGGCACTAAACATGAATATTTTTGGTAAATACAGCAAGTGCTTTGAGGCTCACGGCCCGATGATGGCTCTGGCCGTGAACTGGCAAGACAGTACAGGAACCTTTCACAAAGGCTACCTCATTGCCGACGCTAATCAAATGACCTTTGGTGTCCGCTTAGAACCGGAGCGTTTTAGCGAAATCAAAACGACGGGGGCCGTCGTCGCGCTGGTGCGCAAGTATGCTCCCACAGGCGGACTGCCCGGTATTTACTGGGAACCAGCGACCAGTGATTACTGGATACCACTGTTGACCAAAGGGACCGCTGCACCAGAGTACTGGCTGCAAATTGCCCATGGTGCACCGCCGGAGCTGCGTTTTATCGATGCATCGGGTCAAGTAATTGTGCGTAAGAGTTCGCAAGGTAGTTTCACCAAAAAAACGCCCCTTGGCCGCCCCCTACCCTCTTGGCCCACCGACGATCAGCTGAGTAATTATACGGAATCCCTCAAGGGCACACCCGTTGCAGCCCCTGATCTCCCCGCGTCCACAGCTTCGGCTCCGGAAGTGATTCTGCCGGATTATCAAAGGTCGGCGCGCGATCGTCTAGCACGGCGCTTAAAGACAGTAACTAAATCACTGCAAAAAAGTCGCGACAGGGCGCACACTCTGGCGCTTACTGGCGCGAAGGATCGCCATGCGCAACTTCTTAAGACTTATCTTTACCGAGTCAACTATGGTGACGAGGCGCTGCATCTCGAGCCCGAGGAATCCGGCACTGACCAAGCAATCGTCATAGCGCTCGATCCAAGCCTAAGCCCTGGTCAAAATTTAGCGCACCTATTTGACGAGGCGCGCAAGACGGCACGCGGCAACGCCACACTTAAAGAACAAATCAGCAAAACTGAGGGCGAGCTAGCCCAGCTGACTTGTGATCTTGCGGCATTACGCGCAGGCCCCTTGAGCCTGGACTCTGTTAACGCCAAGCTCAAGCGGCACGGCCTCGCCGCCTCCAGCGGCGGTGGCGTTAGCCCTGCCGCAGCGGATGCGACCCCTTACCGCACGTTCGTGTGGTCACCGGATAATGCCACTGACTCCTCTAAAGTCCGCATTTTGGTCGGCAAAAGTGCCGCTGATAGCGATGAGCTCTGCCGGCTGGCTAAATCAAATGACTATTGGTTCCACGCCGTCGGTACGACCGGTAGCCATGTCATCATTCCGGCACGCGATGTTAGGGGCGAGCTCCCAGCTGCGCTGCTCAAGTGCGCAAGCATACTTGCCATCTACTACTCAAAACTCAGGGGCGATATGGCCGGCGAGGTTTATCTGAGCCGGCGGCAGCATATCAAAAAGCGCAGCGGCATGGCGCCTGGTCTTTGGCAGATCGTTAAGGCGGAGACTTCTTTCTACCGCTACGATGAGCGGGAATTACAGGACACACTCAACCGCGCCCTATAGGTAACTTGGCGAGCACTGAGTTTAGGAGATCTGGTGCGTATCCAAACATGAGGACGCGACGTCCGCGACTATGGACCTCACCTGCCAGGATAGTGATCGATTCACCGGCCATGGTAGACGATGCACTTTTGGCGCCTGCAGCGAGTGGTAGGGTTGAAATAGTCAACTGACTCAGCTCCGTAAGATTGAAGGAGCGCTGCCAACGCAGCGGCCCGCAGGCCTCGCGCAGTTGCAGCTTACCGTGTCCGCAGATGATCACGCTGTGGCCGCACCAAACTAAAAGGCCAAAAAACATGCCAACTAAACCGACCACCACACTGAAGAGACTGCCTGCACTCAGGATACTAAAGTCTGCCGTGGCTAAGCGCGCAAGTCCAACCGCAGCGGCAGCGCCACCAAGGATCGTCACCGATCGGGACACGCGCACGAGCGAGCGCGGTAGCTCGCGACGAGGGAGAACCAGCCTGATACCGTAGGGCAACTGATCAACAGCAACAATATGATTGGTGGTCACGGCCCACTCCGCAGGTAAAAGTTAGGTTGCAGGGCACTATCAAAATGGCTTTTGGCGTTCAGCATGCACCTCACGCACTAGCGGCAGCATACCACGCAACGCTTCCCATACGGCATCCACTGTAATCGATGCCATCGCGGGCATAGGCACTTTGCCGAATTCGGGCGACTGAATCGCGCGATGCCGTTCAGTCAGCGGACACCACGAAGCTGCCCTTGTGTGACCGTGGAGCTGCAGCGACGGCACTTCGACGGCTACAGCCACGTGACTCGGTCCGTTCGAATTCCCCACAAATAAGTCGCACTGCGCCAGAAATGCTGCCATGCCACGAAAGCTCGTGGGCGGCATCTTAAACGTCTGCTCTTTAGCCATAGTCATTACCTCGTCGACCACGGCTTCTTCTCCGGGACCATGGAGCCACAACACCGCAGCGCCCCACTCCCGCACGAGAAGATCAGCCAGAGCCGCGTAACTTGCCAGTGGCCAGCGCCGCGCCTCACGCCTATGAGTCGCACTCAAAACTACGCGCAGAGGGGCCCCGGCAACCGCCGGTTGCGCCGCCAGAAATTCGTGAAAAACTAGTGCGTCCTCTGGTGCCCATGTGAACACCAGATGCTCGTCACGCGGACTGAGTCCTGCGGCCCGCAGCAGCGCAAACTTTTCGCGAACGATGTAACCGGCATCAGCCGGCTTGGGCACAGTCAGTGTGTAGGCTGGGCGCCGGGCTGAGGTGAAAGCCAAGCGCTGCGGAGCGCCCGTCATACGCGCATAGAAGGCGCTACGCGGGTTGTTCATGAAGTCAAAGACTAGATCGAACCGGCGGGTACGTAGCGCACGCGCCAGCGCCCATTCGGCCCACCAAGCACGGTCGGTAGGATAGGTGACGAGCTCGTCGATATAAGGGTTGTCGCGCAAGACCAGACGCCCCATGGGATGACTGAGAAATACGATCTCTGGCTCCGGCGCGCCGCTTGCCACGGCGTCCTCTTTCAGTGCTCTTAAACAAGGGGTCGTCAGCAGGATGTCGCCGAGTTGGCGCAGTTGGATGACGAGAATTTTCATAACTGGTCTACTTAATTGTTGGTGGAGCGCGCTGAAGCCCCAGGATTTACTAATGAATCAGTCGACAGGCCGGCCAACTTCCATCACCGTTCTTTAACAGTCTAGGACAATTATTAATTTTGTCATCTACCAACAATTAAGTAGACCAGCTTTTAAGGTGATTGCCGGCTTGTACGCGCTCAGCTATACCCGGCACGGGTTTGCCATCACTGTGCCTCGGAGGTCCGCATGTCTCTTCCGCAATTAGTCGTCAAAGCCGGCCGGGAAAAACCGCTAAGACAGCGCCACCCGTGGGTATTTAGTGGCGCCATTCACCGGCTTCCGGACGTTGCAGCCGGTGGGATCTGCGATATCGTCGACCAACGGGGAGCTTTCCTGGCGCGCGGCTACGCCAACCCGGCTTCGAAATTGACGGCACGGGTCCTGACCTGGGACCAGGGTCAAGCGATCGATAACGCCTTTTGGGTGAGCCGCATACGTGCCGCTGTACAGCGGCGGGCGCCGCTTCTAGGTCAGGACCAGAACTCCTGCCGTCTTGTCATGAGCGAGGCCGACTTGGTGCCGGGATTGATCGTCGATAAGTACGGCGAGCACCTCGTCCTCCAGGCACTGACAGCTGGTATAGATAAGCACCTAGGACCAGTCGTCGGAGCCCTGCACGAAGTACTGAAGCCGGCCTCGATCTCCGAACGTAGCGACGACGCTGTGCGCGAACTTGAAGGACTCGAACGGGTCAGCCGGCTACTTCACGGCAGCGAATCCCAACTCAAAGATGTGGTGATCAAGGAGCAGGGAGTCACCTTCACGGTCGATCTCACTAGCGGTCACAAAACAGGTTTTTATTTAGATCAACGTCGCAACCACGTCGAAGTCGCGCAGCACGCACGTGGGCGTCGGGTGCTTGATTGTTTCTCTTATACAGGGGGCTTCACTATGCACACGGCCCGGGCTGGTGCCTCCAGCGTCGTGAGTGTGGATGCCAGTGAAGCCGCCCTGGAGCGTCTGCGCATTAACCTCGTTGCCAATGGATTCAGCCACCAGGATCCACGATTTGAGCAGCACCAGGGGAATGCCTTCGAGGTCTTGCGCCAGCTAGCGGATGCGGGCGAACGCTTTGATTTGATCACCATGGACCCACCAAAGTTTGCTGCCAGCGGCAGTCAGGTCGAAAAGGCTGCGCGCGGCTATAAAGACCTAAACTTACTGGCGTTTAAGCTACTGAATCCGGGCGGCCTTTTGGCCACCTTCTCATGTTCAGGGCACATAAGTACCGATCTCTTTCAAAAAATTATCTTCGGTGCCGCCATCGATGCTGGGCGCGATGCACAAATCATCTCCTATCTCCATCAGGCAGATGATCATCCTGTGCTCCTCACATTTCCTGAATCCCTTTATTTGAAGGGACTACTATGCCGCGTGGTGTGATATCCTACTTGCTTTAGGATCGGAGCATGCAATGCGGTCCCTTTATCAGCCCACAAAACCACGCTTTGTGCTCGCACGTCCCCTGGCGCGGAGCTTCGCCCATGCACTGGCGGAGCAGGTTCCGGCTCAGCCCATCGATGTAGCCATGGCGCAGCACCAGCACGAAACCTATGTCGCCTTGCTGCAGCAATGTGCTCTTGAAGTCCTCATGGTACCTAGCGCTGACGACATGCCCGACAGCTGTTTTATTGAAGATACGGTCGTCGTAGTTGAGGATCAGGCTATCATTACGCGGCCAGGCGCCATCTCCCGCCGCGGCGAGACCGTTGCCGTTGAGACGCATTTAAAAAGCCTTACCGCCAAATTTACCCAGCTCAAAATTCATCATCTCAGTGCCGGTGCCACGCTTGACGGGGGAGATGTGCTCCAGATTGGGGGCCGGGTATTTGTCGGGCTTTCGCGGCGCACCAATGCGGCGGCGGCTTATGACCTTGCGACCATGGTTAACCGTCCCGTGCATAGCGTCAAAGTTGCCTCCGGACTACATCTGAAGTCAGTGCTTTCAGCCATGGATGAACAAACTTTAGTGGTCGCTGATCATCCCGAGGCGATGAAGATGGCAGCGCAGATGATTACGGCACTAGGGAACGACCTCCGCGTCGTAAAGGTCCCTGACGTCCCAGCCTCCAATGTCTTGCGCCTTGGCCAAACCCTGGTCATTCAAGCAGGATACGAGGCCAGCGCCGCGATTCTCGAGCACGCGGCCGCAGAGCGCGGTCTCACGGTGAGCAAACTACACATGTCAGAGTTCATTAAAGCAGATGGTGCCCTGACATGTTGCAGCGTGGTTATTCCCTAGTGCAGCCTTTACAGGTGGGTTAGAATGATCAACTAAGTCATGCCAGTCCAGCTACGAGCCATCTAGGCGCCGCAAAGTCCCAGGGAGGAAATGTACTTTGAAGCATTTTTCAGCTCTTACTGCGATGATGTTTACCTTGACTGTAACTGCGATAGTAACTGCGCCCATAGGCGCAAAGGCCAAGGCCGATACGCTGAATCTTCCGGTCACTGAGCCAATTCTGGTGCGTATTCCACGCGGCTACAGTGAGATACAGCTCAAATTAAACCAAGCATCAACTGCCAACCCTCTACAAATTATCTTTGCTCCAACTGCAGTATGCCCTTTGGTGCGCATTGGTTCGCTGCAGGTTAAGTTTCTCGACGATGCGCAGTGGTATCCCACCACTGTTGAGAATGGGACGTACTTCAGGCACCGCGGCGGGAACATCGAGTCTGTAAAGATTCTCTTTAACGAGACTCGAGTCCTAGGTGCCACCTGCCAAATCCAAGTGACCGGCATGGTCGATAGCGGGGTTCCGCCGACGCCACCGGCAGAGCCTGATGAAGCCTCGATGGAATACGTCGGCGTCTTTGGCTACCAAGGCGGTTACTTTCACCGCGGCGTCGTCACCTGGGATAGCCCGGCGGCTATCGAGCAGTTTGAAATCCGTATCCCGAGCTACTGCCAAGGTGTCGACATTGTTGAGGCGGGTGCCCTTGATCAGGCACAGAAGTTTGTCTCTGCGGTCGGTATCAATGCGACGCGCCATCTTTACCGCTTCGCATCACCGCAAACATTAAATCAAATTCAAGTATCTCTGAACGGCCCGAAGAACCAGGCTTGTGACATTCCAGTTTACGTACATAAGCAGCAGCAACCCGCCCAAGTCATCGGGGACTTCAGCGGGGACGACGATCGGGACCGTGATTAATCTGTTAAGACACGGTTAAAGGATCAACAGATTTCCCGTCCACAGCCGAAAAAGCTTTGCGTTGGGCCCTGAGTTGTGGTGATTAGGAACATTGCAACCAGGGGCTCACATGTGAGCTTCTTATTGATTCCGGAAACCGAGTCCCATGCACCTAAAAAGAATCGCTCCCAGAGCCATCACACTCCTATGCGGCTTACTCCTCACGCTCCCGGCAGCAGCCAAAGACGCGGGTCTGACCGCAACAAAGGCGGCGCCGCGCACTCATAAGCTCGAGACGGGCTTGACTACCCTGACACCGCGTGAAATTTTCAAACGGAGCGTTAGCGATTCATCGGGCGACATATTTTTTCTGACTGAGCGTTACAATTTCTTGCTCGAACCGACCAGCTTTGACCCCAAAGTTTTTCATGCCAGTCACATTACAAGTCGTATCAACAACAAAGTTGAGACCACGGTCATTCCGGCCCACCCAGATATGACTCATGGCTATGCTTGGGATTACGACCTCCGGGTGCCGATTGCCTTTTACGATCCCTCGGGCCAGTGGTTTAGGCAGGGAACCTTCAGCCAACTTGCCGTGCAGCAGGACATTGCACCGACTCTTGCCGATGTCCTAGGGATCGCAGCGCCAGATCGGGCAGAGGGACGCGTGTTGGCTGAGGCTAGAGCCAAACCCACGACCAAAAAGCCGAAGCTCGTGGTGCTCGTCGTCCAGGATCAAATGGGGTGGCAGTACTACGACGCCCACCCTACGCGCCTTCCCTATCTGAGGTCGCTGTTTCGCCGCGGTGCGTTATTCACCAACGGCCAGGTGGCCCAGGTTGATGTGGAGACGGCACCGGGGCACGCTGCTATAGGCACGGGTGCCTATCCGCGAGGCCACACGATCAGCGCCAATTACCGTTGGCAAACCGGACTCTGGGCGCCGCATGCGGTTTACGCCGCCAATTTTTCTGAGGCCGCCCATAGTGACGAGTTCCCCCTGCAGCTAGGTGCTGCTACTTTAGCTGACGTGTGGCTACAGAGCCAAAACAACGCACCCGAAGTGTTCTCCCTATGCGCTGCCGCGAGGGCCTCGGTATCCCTCGGTGGCCACGGTTCCATGTTCGGCCATAACAAAAAGACAGCAGTAGTCTACTTTGAAGAAAAGGGCGACAAAGCTGGGACCTTTAACTCTGACCCAGCTTATTACCGCCTGCCTGCATCCTTGGACGGCAAATCTGTAGAGCCATACGGGGAGCGCCTCCTCAGCGCCCAAGGCGGCAAGTGGTTCGGCAACACGCTGAGAGACAAAAACGGCAAGATCAGTCCGTCCGCCGTTAGGGCCACCCCAGCTATGGTTGAATTCGAGCGTGATCTCGTCAACGCCGCAGTTTCCGAGCTAAAGCTTGGACAAGATGAGGTGACAGACCTCCTGTTCATCAACTTCAAATCTAGCGATTACTGCGGCCATCACTACGGTTACGAGAGCGATGAGTGTGCCCAGGTTCTGGATGCCATCGATCAGGCTCTTGCAGATGTCATCACCAAGGTCGAAAAAATCACCGCAGGTGAGCTAGTAGTTGCCGTGACTGCCGATCATGGGGCACCACCGCTTCCAGAACTAAGTGGTGGCGTCCGGCTCGACCGCGCCAAGCTCCAGGCGGATCTCAATGCCAAGTTTAGCGAAGATGGCGGCCGCATCCAAGTGGTGCCGTTCATCGGCGCGTCCCAGCTCTGGTTAAACCGCAAGGAGCTGAAACGCCGGGGCTTCAGCATTGCTGATGTTAAGGCGTTCCTGCAGGACTACGAGGTACCGATGACGGCGCCATGGAACATGCTAGCCGACCAATGGCGCGCCAAAGGCAAGCCAGCCACGGTTAAATTCTTCCGTGACGTCGTGAGTCGGGACGAGCTTTAGGCTCATACCCACGGGACGTTGATCTCCACCCTCCGGTCATCGCTTTGTAAGGTTTGGTCCTTACTAAGTTGGTTATATATCGTTAAGATGGCGTTACGGTAAGTTGCGGCACCGTAACTCACGCCATCACGGAATGCTGTGTAGCCACCCCGCACGTAGTTAAGCGTGCTTTGAAATCCCCAGGTTCGGAAACCTTTAAGCAAGTAGCTGATCACCTGAGTCAGCTTTGCCGGGTCATTTAGGGAGGCACCATAATCGGTACCGGTGTACCCGAGCTTGGTCAGCATGTCGTAGTTTAGATTGAGGATGCTCACGTTGGCCGAAGGCGTACGGTCCTTGCTGGCGTCGCGTTGGTTGAGACTCATATGCGTGGTCTCTTGCATGGCGATGGCAATGATCACTGCCTTTTCCTGAGCGTTGCCACCAGCGGCATTGATCGCTGCTACCAGAGCCTGCTTGTTGCGCCGCAGTGTATCGCCGTAGCTTGAGAGTTTGAAACTCGCGTTTCCAGGTACACCGAGACTCAGAGCCGGCATCCCACCTGGACTCGGTGACGGTGAAGGCGATGGCGAGGGGCTAGGAGGAACCACAGTGGTTCTTACCAGACACGAGTGCGACCCCCGAGGATCCGTGACATCTGGATCCCAACCGTAGCCACCACCGGTATTACTGCCATTGGTGCAGTAGGGATAGCCATTGGAACCGGTGGGCGCCACGAGACATGAATGCGATCCTTTCGGATCTTTAACCCGTGGATCCCAACCGTAGCCACCACCAGTGTTACTCCCGTTAGTACAGTAAGGGTAGCCGTTCGCACCGTAGGTGAGCCCGAGCTCTGAGGAGCCGTTTCCTACCTTTTTTTCGTATACGGAGTTCCCACACCCCAGGAGTACCACTCCGACTAAGATGAAGGCCCCAAATGAGCTTAGACGCGCACTGTGTACCACCATAGAGTACCGCCTCCTAATTTTGATTTGTTTATGAGCGATGGCCTCACTCCAAGTAAAATTTCGGATTTTGGTGGAGCAAACTTAAAAAAATCTTCGCACTGCACATCAAATTGCTGATCTCGCGATGAAAAGACACACCGTCTGGTCGGCGAATTAACTTAGTTTTTTTACAACGGAGTCAAAAAATACCGCTCGACCAAGTACAAACGCGCTGTGGTCAAACTTGCAAAAATGTGCACGCTGCGGATTTAGAGTGGACAAAACAGCGCGTCATTAACTTCAATGTTTCTGAATTATTATAAGTTTCTCTAAAGCTTTGACGCGGAATGGCCGACGCTGCCTTGGTCTGCGAGGTCCCACCGTGGGCAGTTAGAGGTCAACTAAGAGATGGGAGCAACCAAGTGAACGTAACTAAGCTCTACGCTTTTCGCATCGTTCTGGCGACTACCCTAATCTGCGCGCAGACCAAGGCCTTCGGTGAGTCGACGGGTGCATCAGGGGACGAATCTCTTGGTGAATCAGATGGCAGGGTTCAGCCTCGTCTCATTTCTAACTGGCAGCAGCCTGCCGTGGAAGACACGGATGCCTTCATCGCTGCACTTCCCCAATTGGGCGAGAACGCCAGTGAGGACGAGGCCGCACCTTCGAATGTGAAATTTGCGATTGCTAGCGTTAGCAAGGTACTGAATGCCCAGGCTGACAAAAGAACGCGTGCTAAACTCCAACATCGCTTAGCAGGCCTTTATCTATTGGCAGCATTAGAGACCCGTCGTACCGAGTTGGCCGAATACAAGTCGGAACTCGCCAAGCACTATGCAGAAGCAAAGGAAACCAAAGAGCCCCAGGCCGACCATGGACGCTCGCAGACATACCTAATCAAGGCCCTAGATACGTACCGTAATCTGCTCGCGGCAGCTCCGGCCTATCATGCCCGCGGCGACGTGGCCCTAAACGTGGGACGCATCCTAGCTAGACTTGGTAGCCCGAATGCTCTGCCAGACTTAACAAAAGTGACCGTCGATTTCCCCAAAACCGGTTATGCCGATCGAGCCAAACTTCTGATCGCCGAGCTGCAACTGAAGAATCCAAAGAGCGCCGAGGAGGGCGAAAACTTACTCGTCTCGCTAGCTAAGTCGAAAGATCGCAGTATCCGCGCCTATGCAAAATACCGCACGGCATGGACAGACATTAAAATAACTCCCGCCGCGAGTAGCGATGACCAAGCCTTTGGGGGCGGAGACTCAACGTCGTCGGCAATAACGACGATGCGCGAACTCGCTGCGCGCGAGTGTCGCACCACTCCTAGCGCTGCTGGCCAGATACTCTGCCGTCAGATCAACGATGATCTCGTCTTTCTTTTTGGTAACAGTCAGCAAATCCCAGTTGCTGAGAGCTATTTCAAAGCTCGTCGCGACTTTGATCGCTATTACTTGACCTTAGAACGCGCGGCAGCTCTGTATGCCAAAGGCCGTAAGTTTCACGAAGCAGGTCTAGTCCTGAAGAAACTCATACACGATGCCCCAACGCGAGAACACACCCCCTGGTCCTACCTCGCTCTTGCCGATGCCGAGAGACGAGCTGAAAACCCAGGCGCTGTAGCCGAGGCCTTTGAGCAGATGCTACGTGACTGCGTCCGGGCCGGCGGTGTGTTCGTCAAGGCACACGCGGCGGAAAAAACCCTAGTTGCAGACGCACGCGATCTATTCGGCAAGGCTTCCGCAGAGACGGCTGTCAGCTTCATCCGTGAAAACAAGGAAAAGGGGTTGAGTGATTACTTAGCGGCTAGCAACAGAATTTTCGCCGTTCACCTTAGTGCATTTCCTAGCGGTCCTGAAAGTGACAAACTACGGTTTCTGTATGCTGACGGACTGCATACAGAGGAAAAGCCGGCCGAATCCGCCTACCAGTTTATGATGGTTGCCAGAGACGCGGATCCAAGCTCTAAGCTAAAAAATCGCGCTGCCGAGCACATGTTAACGCTGCAGCTCGAAGTCTCGGGTCCTGCACCCGCAATCACCCCGGAAGCCTGGGCAACCTTGAAGGCGAGTGAACCACTGGCGAAACTCGAGTCCCAGTTGGTTGCAGTCAGTGACACGTACGGCAAGATCTTCCCCAGTAAAAAAGTATCTGCCGAATTAGCTCTCCGTGCAGCAGCGCTCTACCTGGCACATGGTTATGCCGGGGATGCACTTGGGCGCGTCAAATCGCTCGCTCTGGCGGCCCCCCAATCTGCGCCATCAGCAGTTGGCATCGTCATGCTACTGTCTTACCACAACACCAAACGTGAGTGGGACGATGCGATCAAGATCGCAACCCACTTCAGCGAACAAGAGTCTCTTAAAAACACAGCTGTGCAACGCAAGGTTGGCGAAGCTTGGCGCTTTGCTCTGTGGAGTAAAGCCACTGATCTGAATGAACGCAAAGAATACGCCGCCGCCGGCCGCACGTTTTCCAGCTATGCAGAAACATTTCCTGCTGACAAAGCAGCCGACCAGTCCTTGGTAAACGCGAGCGCTGCTTGGTTGAAGCTCGGCAATGGGGAAGAAGGCCTGAAACCCTGCCACACCCTGATTGCCAATTACGGCAAGTCGCCGCTACGCCCGATCTGCCTCCTGAGCATCGCCAGTGTATCTGAGCAGCGACTTGAATACGCGGCCGCTGCTGAAGCCTACGCGCAACTTGCCGCAGCATTACCACAGCAGGCGGACCGGGCGACTGAGGCATTCATGCGGTCAGCCGAGCTTTACGCCGACGATCACCAATTCGAAGCATCGGCTCAGACTCTGCGTACTTTACTAGGGCGCTATCCCTCCCATCAGCGTGCTCCGGCAGCTCTCTTCCGCTTGGGTCAGGTCGAAGCATCACGCGGAGAGATCGAAAAAGCGGTGGCTGCCTACGATCGCTACCAAAGGACCTATCAAGGTAGCCATGTGAGTGAAGCACTGCTCGCGGCGGCCAACGCTGCCATTCTGCAGATTGAGAAGAACCCAGCAGACGCCAAGCGTCGCGTCGATAGAGCCGCCAAACTAGCAGCCGCCGCTGCACCTAATGTGGCTCTCGAGGCGCGTTCCATCCTAGCTGCCTACCAGTTCGAAAGAGTCCGTGCAGGACGCGAACAAGTGACTCTCAGTCCCATCGACGAAAGCAATCTGACCATGTTTAGTAAGTCGCTGACTACAATCAAAGCAGAAATGCGCGCTGCTGAAAATGCTTTCCAATCTGTGATTCAAACGGGCGACAGTGTGTTTACGGTCGCCGCCCGTTATCAGCTTGGACTGCTCTACGAACAAGCAGTCAACGCCGTGAAGGCCGCTCCTAGCTCTGGTGCGATGAGTGGCTCAGAACTGACCAGTGCCATCAACCAGCGCGAGGCCGCAATTCTAGAATTCAAGACTGCTATGAACAGCCACTGGGAACAGGGTGCCAAAACCGTACAGACGGGGGACCGTCACAACAGGTGGCTGCGGCTGACACGGGCAAAGCTAGCGCAGTTGTCCCCCAACCGCTTTGCTGATCACGGGGAAATCATGCTGAAACCAGTCTTCACGTCACACGTGATCACTGCCGATATGACGGAGACAAACTAATGCTAAAAACCTCCACGCTTGTCTTGGTGTTTCTGAGTACTGCCGCATGTAAAACTACGGGCAATGGCCGTAACAGCGGGTGGACCTCGTTCACGCAAATGCTACGGGGATCAGAGAGTACTCCCACAAACTATGCCGCTATGGGCCATGACCGGCTGGTTAGCGAAGCTACCACTGGCAAGGAACCGGATCTCAAAGACCAGAGTGTCGCCTTGACCGAAAAGCTGAAAAAATCTCCCCGCGACATCGAAGCGCTTTTGGCTCTAGCCCGGATTAAGATCGTGCTTAAAGATCCTCACGCTGCAAAAATCTTAGCGCGTCGCATCTTATCGATCGACTTTCGCAGCCGTGGTGCAAAAATTGTCATGGCTCATGCTGCTTTTCTCCAAAAGAACCTGGACGGGACACTGTCGATTTTGCGCCAACTTGGCGGCGAGAACGCTACGGAAAGTGAGAGCCTCAACCTTCTAGCAACGGTTCTCTACCAGAAGGGCGAAGAGCGAAAGGCTGAGGGGCTGTATGCACGTGCCGTCAAACTAAACCCCGGCGACGTCGCAGCGCGCATGAATCTGGGTATCATTTGTTTGCGTAGTGAGCGCCTGACTCAGGCTGAAGAGCTCTTTGGCCAGGTGCTCAAGCTGAAATCTGACCATGCCGATGCTCTTGCACACATGGGTGTCGTTCAGGCGCAGCGTGGCCACAGCGCGCAAGCCATAGAATATTATAAAAATGCCAAGAGCGAAAACCCTGAGAGCGAGGTCGCAAGTTATAACCTCGCTCTTGCACAAAAGCGCTCAGGAGATTTCGACAGCGCTGTCGATACCCTGGAAGACATGCTTAAGGTGAAAGCACTCTCCTTAGCCGGCCATGATGCGGCCTTGGCGCAGTTGGAGCTAATCCGTAACGCCTCCAGTGCAACCTCGACCATCACCGGGACGGAGGTCGACAAAATTATCGCCGACGCGAAACAGCAACGCAGCAAACGGTCAACGACGTCTACCGGTGATGTTTATTTAACGTCCAATGTCGGTAGCTATCCCTGATCCGAAGTTTAGCTAAGACGCTCTGGTTTTTCCTCATGTCTGAATTCAAAATTGATCGGAGCCAACATCAGAGGAGGGAATCCTCCCGCCACGAGGGCCTGATCAATAGCCTGCCTCGCGTAAGGGAATAGAACGTTAGGGCAGACCACACGCAGTGCATGTTCCATGTGAACACCCTCGGGTCCTCTCACATCAAACACACCAGCCTGTTCGATCTCAACTATAAACCCAACGTCTTGACCTTCGCGCGCCTCCACGTTGAGACCGAGAACCACTTCGTAAAGAGTCCCATCGACGCGCTGGTGCTTGACCACAAAGTCGACTTTTACCTCGGGGCGCCATGCAGCCAGGAAAATCTTCGGTGACCGCGGCGACTCAAATGATAGGTCCTTAACATATATGCGATAAATTCCTAGTTGCACACCCTGACCGGCCGCTTGGTCCTGCATAGCCCCTCCACCTCTACCATCGATATGGGAACATTTTACCCACTATGGCCGGTCTCGCTAAGAATGGCCAGCGCAATCGCAACATCCTAATCTCAGGATGTTTTTTAAAGATTGCGACCATCGCTCCTAAACTCCTGGGTCAATTTTGCCGATACGCCGTCAGATCAGGAGAGCCGGCTTGGATCTCCCGAAAGGAGCGTAGTGGTCGTTCGTAACAAAAGTCGCTTGCTGCATCGGTCCTTCAAAATACTGACGGCCGTCGGGATTTTTTTGGGCGCAGCTGGATGTGGCGACGAGCTGGAACCAGGAACACCCTCTGGCCTGACGGGCCAGCTGCCCTTCCCGCTGATTCAGCTATCTCAGGCCACTGCCAACCTCACGGTTCATCCATTTAGCATTGCGGCATTCAAAAGGGGTTTGAACCTTTTCGCAACGGGCCAAATCAATTTTACCGAAGCTATTAAGTCAATGGTGGCGGAACAGCTGCCCACCAATCTCCAATTCGAAATTAAAGAATCAGGGCTGCCGCAGCTGAATGGAGCAAGCAGGCGCTTCGACGGTAGCTTTACGGCGCGCGGCATTCCCATCTACGGAACCTATTTAGCGGCCCATTTGCTCAATGATAGGTCACCGTTTATTCTCGGAACGCTACCTTCCGTCAGTAACGAGGCGGTTCAAAATGCCCCGTCTACATGGCCAAATTGGGAAACTACGCAAGCTGTGGTCCGCCAGGGTGTTGCCGCGCAGGGCATGAATACAGCAAACCTAGAATTCACTGCACCAAAGCGGTATTACCACGCGTCCTCTGCAGCAGCCCTGCGCCCCGCTTGGCTGATGATCGCTAAAGTGGACGGATTACCATACGAAGTACTCGCCGATGATCGCGATGTTATCAGCTTTTCTCGCAGATTTTTTGAGGTCGAGGGCGTTGCAAATGTGCTTCCGCAGAACGCATTTGATGCCACGGTGACTGAATATAAACTAAAGGACCTTACCGGAGACGGCACCCTAACCAGTAACTACCTTCAGGCGCGCGTCCCGGCTTCGATGATACAGGCCAAAGAATCAACGCACCGCTTTATTTACTCACGAAACGATCGTAGGTTTGATCAGACCAATGCCTACGCCCATACAGACGAACACTTTCGCTGGATGCTGGGACTCGGTGGAAAAACTTACGGTGCACTACCCTTGCATTTGGAGCTGCACCAGGTCGTGAATGGGACGACTAATAACGCATTATTTATTCCGGGAAGTGACGATACTAGCGATCCGTTCATCATCGAACTTGGGGACGGCGACGGCGTAGGACTGCAAAATCTTGCAACTGATTGGGACGTGCCGTCGCATGAGGCCGGTCACTACTTCGTTTATAACTATTTAAAAGTGACGAAAGACGAGCCACTGGGTTTACACGAGGGTATCGCCGATCTCTTGGTCTATCTCCACAAAAGTATCAAGGGCAGCAAACAAGCGGCCTGCCTCGGCGAGTCCATTTGTCCCGCGAACTCTCCCTACTGCGTAAAGTCCACGTGCTTGCGCACGGGTGATCACGACTGGACTTTCGACGGTCCCGAGTGGCAGAAATGGTCGTCTGGACAGCCCTTCCCCAGTCGCTGCTGCGGTCACAAGCATGGCCAGGTCATCAGTGCGATAGTTTGGGATCTCGTGAAAAATAATCAAATGAGCGCCAGCGATGCCGCAAACCTGACTATGACTGCTATCACATATTTCAAGGGAGATAGCGGCATACGCGATTTACTGTTGTCACTGCTTACCGCTGACAAGAATATCTTCAACTGCCAGTTTGATACGGTAATCCGCCAATCCATTAGCCGCCGAAAGTTTGACAGCTTCATTGCCGACGCAGGGATCGGATGCGACAACATACCGCAGCTGACTGGCACTGGCTCAACTCTCACAGTGGCGCAGACGACTCAAACTGAAAGTTCGACATCGAGTAAAAGTAAATTCTTCGGCATCGACTGGGGCTGCGGTGCCATCGGACACCAAGGTGGCGGCACCGCCGAAGGTGTAATCCTTCTCCTCATGATCCCGGCTTTAGCAGCCTGCGTGACGCCGACCGCAGCGAAAGTTATCGCGACAAGGCGTCGCCGCAAGTGATACCATAGGGGCGCATCTCGTCTCATATTGAGACCTTGAGCTTCGAGGACTTCGATGCTGGCAACGCTAGTCAAAGGCACAGAGTGGTCTCAACTGACAGAATATCTTTCGCCGGTATTCTTTCAAATCGTTCCTCCCCTGAAAATGGCGGGTAAACTAAAGTCATTAGCGGGTGGCTACCTTAGCTCACATGCCTTCAATACCGCATTAACCACCATCCGCCCCGCGCTTGAAACTAGTGGTCTTGGCGTCTCCCTGGTGGCTCCAGGATCTGTGGTCACGGCACAGGGAGGAGACGATGACAGCACGCGCAGGCGACGTGGCGATTTAATTTTAAGGCTCTATTTCTGGCAGATCTTTAACCTCGACGTCAACCTTCTGGACTTTCGCCGGAGGGCCTTCCACAGTGATGGTGACCAGTTAGTTTGGCAACCAGCAGCATTGTTCAATCACTGGGATAAAGACTTTGTCGCGGCAGTAAGGCAAATGTACATAGGTTTTTATCACACCCGTCACGATATCATGGATACCGCTCTGCACAAACTTGGCCTATACGGCGCTAAAGACACGCTACTAAACCATTTTGGCACTAATCAAGACTGCGTCTACTTTGACCTAGCTAAATTCCGTTCGACTTTTCACGACGTTTTTCTCGCATGTAAAAAGGCAAGATCCCAGCTTCACCCGGATTTTTTGGCTTTGGGCGGCATCCTCGCTTGTCTATACGAACACCTGGAGCAGCTTGGCCTGGGCCTTGATGTCAAAGCTGCATTTCACGATGTGATTCGGGATGTTACGGTCTAGTTACGGTCTAGTTGCGGTCTAAAATCCCGCAACATCGGCGCTCGCTGCCACCCCGCCTTAAGATCCGGCGATTACCGTGTAATTACAAACTTACCTGCAACTCTTTGTCAAAATCTAAAGTTTCTCGCCGCTATGCCGATAAGGAACTCGTGTGAGCTGATTCCGCTCATACGCATCAACCCTAGAGGCTAACCTAAATGACTAACCTGCTTCGTACTAGATTCAGTCGGCGTTCGCTATTTGGCCATAAAGTCAGTAGCCTATTTGCTCTGACCCTGATGCCAGCCCTACTACAGGCCTGCGGCACGCCCGATGCCGAACAGGCGGGAACCAATCAAACCGCCCCCGGCAAAGGGGCGCGTCGATCCAGCGGTGACTCCAAGTCTAGCAAACGATCTAGAGACTCAGAGTACGAGGAAAGTGGCGACACTGGGGAAGTTAAATCGACGCTGGCGTCTAACACGCCAACGCAAGGCACCGCCCAGGCACTGCCGGCTAACAATACAGCCACGCAGCAGCCATCCACGCAATTAACTCCGTCGACGACCGTGAATTCCAGGGTCACGGGAGCCAAGCCCGATAGTGGCTTTTTTGCTCGTGGCGCCCCAACTCTTAGCCTAGCTCAGATTAGTGCGGGTCAGCAGGTGGCGGCGAAGTGCGAGGGCGGGCTACACGATCTAGTAATCGAGCCACAGCATCTACAGGCCCTGGCCCAAGGGCAGACTGTTACCATTAAGAGCTCGGTACACACTCACTTTGCTAACCCCACCGTACATGGCCACTCGGTAACATACACCCCTATTATGGGCTAAACAGATAAATGGGAACATCTAGCGAAGGTGCCACCGGGACGTCACCAAGATCCGGTGGGAGCTTTACCACGGCCTCTGCTTGCAGATTCTTTGGTAAATAGCCTCGGCCTGGGTCAGCCATGAGCACCTTGGTGCCCGAAGCGGCTAGTGCTTCGAACCACGGTAGCACTCTCTGCACCATATCGTGGCCATAGGTCACATCCCCCACAAGCAACCAATCAACGCCAGGTAGCTTTGCTCCTATGATATCGTGCGGGTCAAGACCTAACTCGATCCCATTTAGCGCAGCGTTCTCCCGGCAAGCCCAAAGCGCCAGAGGATCGATGTCGCAGGCCACAGTGCGGGCCGCACCAACGAGCGCCGCCGCCACACCAACCACCCCGCAGCCTGCACCAAAGTCAATCACAGTTTGATCGTGGACAAGATCCGGTCGGTCGAGCAGATAACGCGCCAAGGCGGTACCGCCTGGCCAGCAGAAGGCCCAGTAGGGATCGACAATCCCCTGATTCTCAAGGTCCTTGGGATCGCTATGCCACCATGGTAAATCGAATGTGACCAGTCGCAGATTAATCTCTGGTATCGCACCCGGCGTCACTATCTTCGTGTTCGCCCTAATAAGGGCCTCAATCCCCATGTCCAACATGCGCACCAAGTACTAAATTTTGGAATATACAATCACGTCCAGGGTCTTCGACCTGGTCTCTTTACTAGCACAGTTATTCTGGCCGTAACAGCTCCCTAACTGAAGCTTTTTCCCCACCACCTTAATGAGGCGGTAGGTGGTCGGAGGCTCAATGCACGCCGTCAGGTCGGTTTCCTGACTGGGCTGAAAGGTGAGTGTCTTGCAAGCCGGCTTTTTAATTCCAAGCTCTGAAAGCGCTTCAAGAGCCTTAGCTTTGTCAGGCAAGCGCGGCTGCACGATAAACTTAGTAATTGCCAGATCAAAATCGAGCGATCCCTCGACAGATTTACTGACGCTTCCGAAAGTACTGGTGCCAATCTGTTTATCCGTCCATACAATTTTACTCGCATCGGCACAGGCTTCGTCCTGGTAATGCTCCGTCTGCGACGTGAGTTGACCACCGGATTCTATGGTCAGAGTGGACTGGGTATATTCGGGAGTGGCGGTTGCAGGGATGGTGGGGTCTAGGATACAGGTCGACCTCCAGCTCCCAACAACGGACTCGGCGGTAGTTACCGGCTCTGGTTTCTTCGGTTTCTTTTTCGAGTCACCTGAGGAAGCCGGCTCGCTCCCGCCGCCACTGGACGCTTGATTACAGCTCACCACTAGTAGCAAAGTTGAGACCACCCGCCCGATTCTTTTCATCGCAACATCCCCTGTCAATTAGTCCGCACCCAACCGAAATCCCTCGGTGAGGCACAGCCACCTGCGTGCACCGCATCAAATCCTTATCGGAACCTCCCTATTTAACTTTAATTTTTATCGCAAATCCCTGTAACATTTACCTTTTCAGAATCGCTAAGCATCAGCTCCAGTGCCGCCGGCAGCTTGTCAATACGCCCACTTATGTGAGCTTCGCGGCGCCCCACATCCAAAGAGGCGTCCGTCGCCAGGTAAACAGGTAGCGTGGGCAGTCTGGCGCGCAGTTCTCCAGCAAGCTGCAGCCCATCAAGCTTGCAGTTATCGAAATAGAAATCGGTAACCACAAGTTTGAATTGCGTTAGAAACCCTGGATTCACCCGGATGTGATCGAGCAGAGCAAAGGGATCCGCTGCCACATGAACCGCTAGTCGATCGGCAAAATAAATCTGCCATTCCTGCGCTATAAAGGGATCATCCTCCACGAGTAAAATGTGATCCCGTTGTCCTGTTGGCTTCGCGGCAACGAGCTTGTATTGCCCCCGCTGCAGGCAATCACTTATGGATGTCAGAGGCAGAGTACAAATAAATTCCGTGCACCCATCAGGATGGGACTCATCACGCCGCGACACACAGTCTATACTACCTCCGTGAGCTAGCATGACTTGCTTGGCAATGGTGAGACCAAGTCCAGTGCCTCGTGCCTTGCCACGAGTGAAGAAACTCTCGAAGATCCGCTGCCTGTATTTAGGCTGCACGTAGGATCCTGTGTTGCCGATGCGAATTTCGACCTTATCGTCCCGAGCAGCCATGCGTATCCAAACTTTACCTTGTTTGGCCGTTGCTTCAAGGGCGTTACTAACGATATTGGTAAATGCGCGCAGCAATTTATGCTCGTCACCTTGAGTCACGTAACCCTCGTAAATGCTGTAATTAATGCGTCCTTGGGCCTCTGGATCAAGGTCCGTACATTGTTTAATTGCCGTGTCCAGTATGTGACCTAAGCTGACATCGCCATGCTGATGGCGCGTCCTGATGCGACCGATATCCAAAATGTCCTGGACCATCTCTTCTACATGCACGACTGCGCGATCAATGCGTGGCAACATGTGCTCGCAAATATCATGCATCTCCTCCAAGCTCCTGGCTCTTTTAATTTTACTAATGACCACACGCAGAAGGGAGAATGGGCGCCGCGCATCATGTGCTAACATCTCTACGGCTAAACGCAGCATGGTGATGGATGTGGTGGTGTTCTCTGAGCACTCTCGGTGACATGCAAGACCCATACAATCTCCCCCTTAACGTAGCGGCGTAAGTTGGGGACGATCGCACGACAGCAACGCTGCATAGCCATGACAGGTATCGTCGGTGAAGTCATTTGGTAAAGAATCGCACCGGGTGCCGGTCCATTTCTTTACCCCCGAGTACCTGATGCTAGCTGCATCAGGTACTTATGACTCACCGATCGCCCCCAAATCTAGCTAGAGCAATCACTGTGCCAACCTGACGTTGGACCGAATTCAAAAGCCGCGGCGGAGACCGCCATCGACTGGGATATGGACTCCCGTGATATAACTCGCAGCGTCTGATGCCAGAAAGGCGACCAGCGCAGCCAGCTCCTCCGGCCGTCCCATCCGCCGCATGGGAATCTGCGTCTGACTACGCTCCATTTCTTCGGCAAGTGTCGTGCCATCGCGCAACGCTTTAGCGCGACGTAGATCCTCAATGCGCTGCGTATGGATGATTCCCGGTAAAACCGTATTGACCGTCACTCCGTCTTTAGCAACCTCACTGGACAAAGTTTTGGTAAATCCGGTCACCGCTAAGCGCATAGCGGTCGAGACTACGAGATTTTCAATCGGCTCAAGCACACTAATCGAAGTGATGGTGACGATGCGCCCGAACCCCTGCTGGCGCATCGATGGCAGTAGAGCTGTCGTCAGCAGAGTGGAGCTGAGAAACACCTGCTCGAAACCCTTCTGCCAAGCCTCGCGCGTCGTATCAGAAGCTGCAGTGGGGGCTGGACCGCCGACATTATTAATCAAGACATCGACACCGCCCAGGTGTCTGGTGGCTTCCTTGGCTAGCAGCTCAGGTGCCCCCGGCGTAGTTAGATCGGTAACCACTGGGTAAACACGGACCCCATACTCATCGCTGATAGTTGTGGCAGCCTGCCGTAACCGGTCCTCACCGCGCGCGCAGATCACAAGATCCATTCCCGACGATGCAAGCGCCTTGGCTGTCGCCAGGCCAAGGCCGGTTGAGGCCGCTGATACTAGGGCGCGGCGTCTGCTATTTATTGCCTTTGTCACGACTCGACTCCTCACTAGACATCAAGAATTCTCTTTCAACGCATGGCCATCGAGATGGTCTTCAGCTCGCTAAAGAAATCTAAACTATACTGCCCACCCTCGCGTCCAATACCGCTGCGTTTCATCCCGCCAAATGCCGTGTGCAAATCACGAGAGAACCAGGTATTGATCCAGACGAGACCCATACGAGCGCCCCGAGCAAATCGCTGAGCACGATCGATGTCCTTTGTGAACACCGAACATGATAGGCCGTACTGCGTGCCGTTAACGAGCTGTAAGGCTTCGCTCTCGTCATCAAAAATTTGCACCGTCAGCAGCGGACCAAAGACCTCTTCCTGAATCAGTCTTGAGTCTTGGGTTACGCCGGTCACTACGGTCGGCTCAAAAAAGGCTCCCTGCGGCAAGTCCACTGGCACGTCACCACCACAAAGAATCTCCACGCCAGCAGCAGCTTTAGCATATGCGGCGTAGCTTGAAACTTTGTCGCGGTGATCACGGCTGACCAATGAACCCATGGTCGTGGCTGGATCCAAGGGATCGCCAACTCGAATACGGCCGACGGCAGCAAGAACTTTTTCAATCACCTGCGAGGCAACGCGACGCTCCAAGAGCAGCCTTGACCCCGCAAGACAGATCTGGCCCTGATTGCGAAACGCCGCTCGTACCGCGGTTTCAGCCGCCTGTTCTAGATCAGCGTCGGCAAAAATCACGGTCGCTCCTTTGCCGCCAAGCTCAAAAGACAGCTTCTTTAGGAGTGGCGCAGCCGTCCGCATAATGGCCTCACCCGTGGAGGTCTCGCCAGTAAAGGAGATAGCCTTGATGTCCGGATGCTTGACGAGCGCCTCACCGGCTCCACCTGCGCCAAAACCTTGCACGATGTTCACCACACCGGGTGGCAGACCTGCGGCGTTGCATATGTGTCCCATGGCCATAGCCGTGAGTGGCGTCAGCTCGGCCGGTTTTAGGATGACTGCATTGCCCTGCGCAAGGGCCGGTGCCAGCTTCCAGGTGGCCAGGTATAGCGGCAGGTTCCACGGTGTAATAAGCCCGACGATACCCATGGGCTCGCGCACCGTCGTGTGCAGAGTGCCGTCATCACCAAGGTAGCTTGGCGCCATTTGGTGGGCCGTCAATTCGGCAAAGAACTGAAAGTTATGTGCTGACCGGGCGATATCACCGTCGAAGGCCTCGCCGTAAGGCTTGCCACTATCAAGGGCCTCGAGCCTTGCGAAAGCCTGACGGTGCTCCATCAAAAGTTCGGCGACGCGTCGCAAAACGGCGGCCCGCTGCGACGGTGTGCTACGCCCCCAAGGGCCAGCCAAGGCTGCCTTAGCAGCATCGACAGCACGCGCCACATCGGCAGATGAGCCAAGAGCTACTGCACCCAGTGAGGTGCCATATGCAGGGGCTATATTATCGTAGGTCGCACCGGCTGGCGGTTCAATATAGGCCCCACCAATAAAGTGACCGTGGCGTGCTGGTAAAAGTTCAACCAATTTATGTTTATGAAGCATCTGCGTCACACCTGACCTCAGGTTGGGAAGGCGGCAATCGCCTTCATCTCGACAAAATTATCACCAGGAAGGCGCACCACAGCGACGGTGGTCCTTGTCGGTGCCGGCGTCGCCGCAAAAAATTCGTTCCAGACCTCGTTCATGGCTTGAAATTCACCCATGTCAGTAAGAAACACGGTGACATCGACCAAATCCGCGCGGCTCAGACCCTCGGCCTTAAGCGCCCTCTCTACGTTGGCCAGAACGGCTGCGGTTTGCGCCGCGATATCGTGGGCCGTCACAAGTCCCATACTGTCGCGCGTGACCCCAGCGTAAGCGTTAGTCACGGGATCACGGGACCCCTGCCCGGCGACAAAAAGCAGACTACCAACACGCCGCGTGTGCACATAGGTCGCCATAGGTTTTGTAAGCGATTTCGATGTCATAGCCGCTCCGCAGAAGCCGAAATGATAGCCAGCATTCGGTAGCCTCTCGCCGAAAGTTTGCTAATCTACTAGCACTTCTCGGGACGAAGCACAAATCGGAGCCGAGCCGGCAAGCATCCCGCCGTCAGCACCGTCCCACCCCGTGGTTGTTGCCTCTGTCCGCTGCCTGGTCGGTTCAGCCAAGAATTTCCGTAAGGGGACCAGTGCCTAGCATCGGATCGCCAAAAGTCGGATTCGCAACCCCCGCAGCGTGGATGAGGCTGATGAGTAGGTGGTTGTAGGAGCGATCTTGTAGGTTCAAATTCTGCCCAGCGCGAAGTTTACCACCCGCACGGCCAGCTACCAGGCAGGCTATGTCTCTGAAGTTATGTAAATTCGAATCACCGAGCTCAGTGGTCACTAAAACCATACTGGCATCCAAGAGATTTCTGTCGCCTAGGTTGACAGCCTTCATCGCGTTCAAAAGATAAGCCACCTGCTCCATGTACCAACGCTGGCAGTTAGCAAAGTGGTTACCATAAAAACCGTAAGCATCACCGCCGTAATGCGACACATCGTGGTGCCCAAATGGGACGTCAGGTCCACCAGCAAAGTTAAAGTTGGTAGGACTCACGGCATGGGACCACTGCAAGAGACCCACCGGGGTGATCCCACAAGCTAGGGCCTGTACCATGATATCAGTCATGATCTGACCGACTTTGCCGAAGGCATCATTCATTTCAAAGGATTTGGGGTAGCCATTTTCCTGATCTGGAATCGTAAGTCCGCGCCAGTTGACATCGCGCGAGCAGGTGGCTCCCTGACTCTGACCAGCGCGGCGCTCAAGTTCGCGTAGCGCCTCTAAGTGCACTGCTAGCTTCTTCTGCTCGGTGGTACCGAGTTTATAGCGCAGTCCTTGCACCTCCCCGCGAGCATAGTCGAGGACGCTGCGTTTTTGTGACATCAGGTCTTGTTTATTTTCCAGTCCTCCCGCATTAAAGACATCGTAAAAGGCCCGCTTAGGGTTGTCCTGAACCGGTGCAATAGCACCCGAGCTGAGATAAGTAAGGTGCTTGTCTGACCCAGACTGAAAGTTGGCACCGACACCGAGCCGCAAATTTTTCTGCTGGTACTGGCCTCCCAGGCTGTCACCGAGAAAGTTATCAATGGAGTAACGCTGATCCTGACGCGAGGTGCCGGTAAGACAAAACTGCGCGCCGTTTTCGTGACTACCGTTAGTCCGGAAGACGAGACCACGCACGAAGCTTATATCACCGCGGAGATCCCGTAGTGGACTTGTGATATCGGGAAGATTCCCGTCGGCATTGGGAAAGAAGCGATCGGCAATATTGCCATCTGGGTAGTAAACAAAAAGCGCTCGCAGTGGCGCTGTAGCAGCGAACGCTTCCTCCTCAAGCAGGGTACGCATGAGCGGGATAGCGATGCATGACATTCCGGCATAACGAAAGAGACCACGGCGTGACAGTGTGTTCATAGTAATCCCTCTCACCTACGGTTGACGACGCCTAAAGGCGTCCAGTGTCGGCACAGTTAAAAAAATATTGGACACCCTACGGCCACCATCGACAAATGCTCTGTCGAGATCCTTCACCGCACACGCACTCTTCTGGTCGTCATCGTGACCAGCTGCGTACCTATAGACTTGCTTGCTGACGCAAATTTCAGCTTGGGGGCTTGTGGCTAGATAACGACTTAGTCCAGCCGTGCCCCAAAATTCGGTTTTAGCACCACCCTTGCTGAATACTTGACCTTGGGCGTCGATGTTTCGTCCTGCCTCTACCTTTTTAAGCCGGCCTACGGCATCCATGTCTTCCATGCCAAAACCAATGCCGTCGATGCGCTGGTGACAAAGGGCGCACGCTTCATCTTGGGAGTGCTTTGCAAAGCGTTCACGGACTGTAGCATTAGGATCCCGTGGCGGAGGCGTGATCTGTAGAGAGGTAGGTGGCGGTGGCACCGACTGGCATAGGAGTCGATCTAAGACAAAAACGCCACGTTTGATAGGCTCTGATTGTTCGTTACCCGCGAAGGTCGCGAGGATACTAGCATGCCCCAGGAGCCCACTTCGTTCGTTACTGCGGTAGCGAATATATCCATTGTTGGTTGGAATACCGTCGTAAATTGCTGCTAGAGGTTGATCACCAACAGTGTAATCCGCTTGGTAAAGGTCCGCAACGCTGCCACCGCGATCGAGAACCATATGACTGAAAAAGTTCTTAGTTTCGGTCAGAAGCTTTTGGCGATGATCGCTATCAAAGTGCGGAAACAAATTTTTATCTTTATTAACACTGAGCACACCATCGGCTCCGAGCCACAAAGAGGCAAAATAACCCAACTGTTCCCTGGCTCTTGGGTCTTGCCACAGCCGCTGGGCCTCTTGCGCAATGACCGAGCGATCGGTCAAGCGGCCGGCCTCAGCTTGAGCGATCAGCTGATCATCGGGCGAGGTGCCCCAGTACATATAGGATAGCGCTTGGGCCATCTCCCAAGAGCTGAGCTCGTAGTAGCCACCACGTAGCTCCCCAAGTTCAAATCGGTAGAGGAACCGCGGCCCCATGAGCAACCCTTGAATGAGACGCTCCATGCCATCGTCAAAACTACTACCAGTTTGGTAGAGAGAGGTCAGGCGTGCCTCTTCCTCTTGATCTATAGGACCACGCCATGCACGTCGTCCGAACCCACGCAGGAACTGACCAACACAGCTGGCGTCACGCCCCGGACAATTCATGTACCGTCCCAGATCTTTCACCATCTGTTGCGACACGAGTTTCGCGGCGCTGTAGTATGCCTCAGCATGGGCCTCTGTAATCAGTCCGTTGGCCTCATGGTTGTCAAAGCCGTGGGTCCGCATTTCCCTCGGGAAATCTCGGGTGACATCCGTCTTGAGTCCGGTGATGGTCTCAATCGTACGCTGATACTCTCGTGCTGTTAAGAGCCGCAAAAGGCGAGGACCATAGCTTGGCTTATCACGATCACAGCCAACATCGATCGGTGGAAACCGGCCACCTGTCGCATCACAAACATAAATTGTGAGTGGGTTTGGACCAGATTTTAAGTCAAAAACGTTATCATCTCCGCAGGCAATACTGCTTAGGACCAAACTGTCATTTTTATAATAGTCGAGTTGCAACACGGTTTTGACTGGCGGCAACTGTGCCTGAATGGCGCCCTTGCCTTTAGCCATGCCAAATTTAGCCACTTTTTCTTTTGACGCGGCGGCGGGCCAAGCGCTCAGTTCAAGCCGGTCGTAGTCTTCGCCACTGATTTCCTTCACCGTCACTGTCGCCAAACGCGATGCCGGACCGCCGCGACCCTTTTTTTTCCAGGTCTGGCAGCCGGTGATTCCCGTGGTACCCACGGCAACCATCGCAATGGCGATCAGAGATTTGAGGAAACTTTGACGCATGCGCTATCACCTAAATTTGGTGAATACATAAGAGGCAATGTCTGTTGCGCAGGATTCGTCGCAACTGCCCGGGCTACTGACTGGCATCGTATCTATTGTCACTTTGATGAACGCTTCTTTAGACCCGCAGGTTTTACATTGCCCACGAAGCGAGGAGCCAGCCGCAGTGCCCTGTCCCACGTCACCGTGGCAGGCTGCGCATTGTACGGTATAGAGGGCTAAACCTCTTTCGGAATTCACAGATTGTTTCTTAAGAGGCGTGATCTCTACGCTCGCATCTTCAACCGGTTTACCCTCCGGCGTACACACAACAATATTTAGTTTATTTATTCCAGGCTTCACGCTTTGTTTGTGGCTCGCCTTATCGGCATCACCGCAGAACGCGGTGCTTAGCGTCTGCTCGCTACCACGAAAGTACGATAGCCCAAACTGATACGTGTCGGGCTTCAGGGTGATCGCAATCGTCGCAGGTCCGCGCGGTACTTCTTGGCTCACGACGGGCTTGTCGCTTTCAAACTGCGTCACGAATAACTGCATGCGATCGTAATCCTCACCCTCAAGTGCGGCAACGGTGATCGTCGCTAGTTTATTGCCACTACGGCCTGACATCACACAGCCGGTGGTCAAGGCACTTACCGTCACGACTAATCCAAGAATTCCGAGAGCCCAGCGAGTCAGCTTCATGATCTTCATCTCCCAATTGGCCACATGGCGCGGCATCCGCTTTGGACAGGTATCGCAGGATCCGTGCCAACCATCGCCCGATGGGGGCTGGGTTCACAAGGATCCTCGAAAAGTCCGGTAGTGAGCTAAAATAATTTATGAATTCGGCTGTGCTGGCCAGGGAGCGCAGAAAACTTTAGCGCCAGTGTGTCGCCCTCTGTCAAAACCCTTTACACCCAGTGCGAAACAAGTTGCCACCTGCAGGGCCCTCTTCTCGGGTCGTTTGCTTGAGTCTTGGATTTTTACGTTGCCGCTTGCCGTAGCCCGCGCGGGATCACAAACTTTTCTAGCCATCCGAAGGCCACCTGTATCACGACGGCCAATAAAGCTGCCGGAACGGCTCCGGTGAGGATGACAGCCATATCATCGTGACGGATACCCTCAAGGATCGGTTCGCCGTAGCCACCCGCCCCGATGATTGCGCCCAGCGTTGCCGTGCCAACATTTAGGATTGCTGCGACTTTGACACCAGCGATCATAAGCGGCGATGCCAGCGGCAACTCCACATCCCAAAGGCGTCTCCAGCTAGATAGCCCGAGGGCCTCGGCCGACTCCCTGAGAGACGGCGCTATGCCGACAATACCCTCATAGGTGTTCTTCATTATGGGTAAGGTGCCGTAGATAAATAGAGCCGCGAGAGCTGGAGGATAACCTACCCCTAAAAACGGGATAAGAAATACCAGTAATGCTAACGACGGGATCGTCTGTGCAACGCCGACGAAACCAAGGGCGTACACGCCAAATTTAGGATACCGAGCGGCCAATACACCGAGCGGCAATGCCACTAAACAATTGAGCGCGAGAGGGATGAACACTAAAGTCAAATGGCGCAGGGTGTCTTCGGCCACGCCCTTGAGCGATTCGTTAATTCTGCCGAGGTGCTTTTTGGGTTTGATAGCGATACCGATTGATCTTAGGAACCTGGTGGCCGCAGTGGCTTCAGATTCGGTACCTTCACGTACCGCAGCATTCATGGCAATCATGTCTTTTTCGCTGATATTGCCAGAAATGTGTGACAGTGATCGCATTAGCCCAGGGTATTTAGCTGCTGTGTCGAGACGGTATAGGTAGATAGCCTCGTACGATGGAAAAATTCTGAGATCATCCTCCAGGGCCACGATGTCATACGCTTTAATCTCGGCATCGGTGCTATAGAGGTTAGTCACGTCGATATCACCAGATGCTAAGGCGCGGTAGGTGATTTGGTGTTCCATGGTCTTTGGGTGCTTGTGAGTCAGGTGATATCGTCGTTTGATCAAGGGCCAACCATCGTGGCGCTCGACAAAATCGTTACCGAAACCAAGTTTAAGTTGCGGGTGAAATCGCAGATCGGAGATTTTGCGAATGCCGAGCTGACGCGCTTTATCTGCGCGCATGCCGAGAATATACACGTTACTGAAACCTAAAGGGCGTGACACCCCGATGCCGTATTTGGCAAGCGCAGCTGGCAGATCGAAGTTGTGAAGCTCACCGGTCATGCCGAGAGTCTCCCGAATCACAGTTCCGGTGTAGTCACCATAGGCATCGATCTCACCACTCTGTAGCGCCTTCCAAAGGATCGGACTGTCACCAAGACTGGGGACGTGCTGGGCGGGGACGCCGTTACTGTTTAGTAGCTGCGTCAGCGCCTCACCGAGTATGACGGCTTCGGTAAATGTCTTGCTTGCAACCAGAACGCCACGTGGCCGCGCCACCGCGGCCGAGCACATCAGAATGGCACCCACCAACAGCACGCGCCCATAAACCTGCCTCGTCGTAGCCATTCAGCCCTCCCCCTCGCGATCCATAAAAAGCCGGTTTTATTGATCTTTTTACTGATCCCAAAAACACCAGGAATTTCAGCGATAACTCCCTGATATCACAGATAAACTTTAGTTGGAATCAATTTAGTCGCGGAACCTTCGCGGCGGGCCTAAAATTGGCTGTCATTTAATCAATGTATTTAGATGCTTATGATGCATATCTCAATTTTCTGCATGATCGCCCGATAGCCACTACGAGGAGAAACACGCCGGAGGATGAACCTTGCACCAAGGTTTCGCGATCACAGCATCCAGACCCGTCCGAGCCAGTACTTACCTGGCTCGGACCCTGATGCGTCGCGTCACACTACTCGCCGTCCTGATGGTGTCAACGAACCTGGCCTGCACCGACAACCAAGGGGTGATCGTCCAAGGCCAGAGCGCCGCGGCCAATTTGAGCGATATCAAAAACGGCGCGCTAGCCATTACGGCGGACTTTAAAATTTTACCGGGCACGGGCTTCGTCAATAAAAGGCGCTTTGCTCTCAAACTAGACCGACCGGCAAACATTAAGCAGTACCGCGTCGTCACGGTTCCTCCTGGATCTTCGTGCCGCAGTGCTCCCTGGGGCGAATGGGAACGCCTGAACGATGACGGCATAATAAATTACGATACACAGCTACCCGAAGGCGCGATGCTCGTTTGCCTGGACGCTCGCGTTTCGGCAACTACGCCGATGAGTAGCGCCGAAGCGACCGTCGTCTACGACGAGTCATCGCCGCTTCTCACGGTGGAAGAACCGCCAGCAGTCATGGGAATCGCAACGACAATCGGACCTCAAACCCGTTTTCGTGGCACCGTCAGTGATGCGCGCCCAGGTCTCAGAGAAACCTTGGTATTCCTGAAGAACCGCACCACAGGGAAGTTTCTGAGCAGCGCCACGGCTTCATTCACTGCGGACGCA
Source organism: Deltaproteobacteria bacterium (assembly GCA_016874735.1). Taxonomy (NCBI): domain Bacteria; kingdom Pseudomonadati; phylum Myxococcota; class Myxococcia; species Deltaproteobacteria bacterium. The sequence continues at coordinate 43,363 of VGTI01000009.1, read as the reverse complement.
GAGACGGCGGTGGCACCAGCCATATTCGACGATCACTGGGAACTCGATATCCCAGACGCGACATTCACAGAGGGCGACTATGAACTCCGCGTCAGAGCAGAAGACCTGGCAGCCAACGTCACGGCAGCTCCGACCTCCACTGCGGGGACCGTCGGTGAAGCCGCTTACCGGTTCCACTGGGACAATACCCCACCCGATTCCGCGTTCGTGGTCGCTAACGGTAGGTCGGCGACTAGAGACCGGCAGATCGTAGCAAAACTAAAAAATACTAGCGATGACACCGAAAGTTACAAGTTGCAGATTGGCTCAAGCTGCGACGAAAGTGAATGGGCACCGTTTACGCAGCGCAATGGCGTGTTCAACATTACGCTACCTGACCTTGACGCTACTTACCAAGTTTGCATGACGCTGATCGATAAGAATGGAAACGTCAGCCAAAATGCGATGCAAACGATCACGCTTGATCGTGTCGCGCCGACCATCTCGGTCACATCACTCACAACGATAAGCCCCGCTGATTCGGTTAACAACCGGGTCCAGATTCGGGGGAGCGCTGCCGATGAGCGTAGTGGGCTCGCGATTGTCCGCGTATCCGTGCGCCATGCAGACGATCACTGCCTCAACGCTGCAGGCGCGGCATTTGACGCACCATGTCCAACCTGGCATCAGGCCACGGCTACGAGCAACTGGTTAGCAGCGGTTTCGCACGAGCCCTTTCTTTACACTGATGGTGTTTACTCCGTCACGGCTGAGGCTGAGGACTTAGCCGGCAACATAACTCCCGTGCCGGTGGTAAGCCCTTTCAATTGGCGTGCTAGTCTTGCTGACATCACGATCACCAGCGCCCCGCAAAGCCCATCGAATAATTTGACTCCGTCCGTTACAATTACGGGCAACAACGCACAAAGTTACAAGCTAAAGGTCGTTCAGGGGGGCACTGCCAATTGCGGGCTGCAAGGGTATGGCAGCGAACTTCCTTTTGGTCCCCCCACGTTGTTAAATGTTAGCTCCCAACTCGACGGCCAATTAACACTGTGCGCGATTGGTAGGGACTTTAACGGCTTTTGGCAGCTGTATCCAGTCACTGCATCTTGGATCAAGGACACAGTACCGCCGACTCTATCCGTTTCTCCGCTGACGCGTACTAAACAGCCTGTTGCGCTGAGTGCCACATCGAGTAAATCTGGTAATCTACGCTGGAGTCAGACGTCTGGTCCAGGCACCCTGACATTTGGTACCCCGACCGCGCTTACTACTTGGGTCACAGCCAGCCAAGACGGTTCTTACCAGATTGCTTTTAGAGCGACTGATCAAGCAAATAATGTCAGCAGCACCGAGACTACATTAGTATGGGACACGACACCTCCGGGTGCAGGCGCTAATGGACAGCTTAGTTTTACTGACATTTCATTCAAAAGTTTAAAACTCAGTTGGACAGCTGCTACCGACGCCCAGACAGCCGCCAGTAACATGAGCTACCAGGTTTATCTGGCCCACAGCCCCTTGATTGATGACATCGACACCGTTGCGACACTCGGTACACCAGTCGGCAACGCTCTAGTCGGCAGTACTAACCTCACAGTTGCCAATCTAACACCTGGTACGACCTATTACTTCAACGTAGTTGCCACCGATGAACTTGGGCACAAAACTCTCTACCAAATGGCTAACGTGACTACGACTGCCGATACCACACCGCCGGTCGTTGGCGCAGGCGGCACTCTCAATGTCACAAGTTACACGGACACTTCTGTGACTATAGGTTGGACTATAGGAACTGACGACCAAAGTGCCGCGGACCATCTAAAGTACTTCGTTTATAAGTCAACTATCGCAAATATCGACAGCCTAGCCAACATCACGGCCAATGGCGGCATACCTCTCAACGGGATATTCGGATCTCAAAATATCAACACTTATGTATTGAGTGGTCTAACCCCATCAACAAGATACCACTTCGCCATAGTCTGTGAGGACGAGGCCGGTAATCGTTCGATGTACCTCAATAGCAATCAAAAGACACGCGTTGGGCCAGTCGTAGCAGCTCAAAGTACCTTAGTCCTAACCGGTGGGCATTCAAGTCTTGCGTCGGGCTTACCAGTAAATATCGTGCTTCAGGCACGGGATATCACAGGTGCGCCACTCGCAACTGGTGGCGCTACCACTGCTCTGACCCACACGGGTGGAACGAGTACCTTCTATGAATCTTTCCCGTTACCAGGAACTGACCTTGGTAACGGAACATACCGATTCACGATCACCGGCAAGATGGCTGGGACAGCAACGGCCCTAGCAGCCGTGGTCAACGGGGATCCGGTCAGCAATACGGTCGGAATCAGCGTCGTACCCGGAGCGATATCTGGTAGCACCTCGACTCTGGCAACGTTGGGAGGATCCGGAACCGTTGCATCAGGAAGCACGGCGACGATTCGTCTCACGGCTTTTGACTTCGCCGGTAACCGAATTCAATCAGGTGGAGCTCAGGTCAGCTTTAACGTCGCCGCCGGCGGGTCCACTTTTACCGAGTTGTTCCCACTCGCGGCAACCGATCGCCAGAATGGCACCTATGAAGCTCTAGTTACAGGTCTCATGGCAGACACTCCAGCGATTTTTAGCGCCTCGGTCAATAATGCCCCTGCAGCGGCCTCTACTAACCTCGCAGTTGTACCTGGTCCCATTGATATTGCGAATTCGCTAGTTGCCTCACCCGTATCGATCGCACCAGGCAGTCAGGCAACGCTCACTTTCACGGCTAGAGACACGGCCGGTAACAACTTGCGTAGTGGCGGTCAAGCAGTTGAATTTATCCAGCAGAGTGGCGCCGGGACCTTTACTGAGGCGACCCCCGTTCCGGCTAGCGATCAAGGTGACGGTACCTACCTCGCGACCGTGACGGGAAGTCTCGCTGGTCCCTTCACTATTGCCGGTCGGATCGGCTCCGGCACTACACAAGCAACGACAACAACAACGGTGGTTGCCAATATCGCGGCGACTGCCGATGGACAACCGAGCGGAAGTAGCCTGATCACCGCGCAGAATATCACGGTAGGCGGTACTGGCGTCGTCAAATACAAATATAAAATTGGCATGGCTGCATCCACTGACTGCACGTTAGCTGCCGGCTATAGTAGCGAGAGGATGGTATCCCTTCCTATCACTGACGACATAAGTAGCTACCCCGACGGTGCTATCAAGCTCTGTATCGTTGGCGCTGATTTCGCTCCGAACTGGCAGGATTTAGCGACGGCGACCGTCATTGGTTGGAATAAAATCCGAGTTCCTCCTACCTTCACTTCGCTCAGTCTTATAAACGAGGCCGCTGATACTTACTTAAACCTAGCGGAGTCACAACTCGCGAGCACCATCGCTGGAGCGCTCGTGGCCGCTACTTACGACACAGCCGCATACGCCGCAGCACCCGCAGCAGCGTCCTGCGACGAAGCGCTTACTTATGGGCCGATGCCGCAAAACACTGAGCTCCAGGGCGCACCTGATGGGTTGTATAAAATATGTGTCAAGTTATGGAACACCTCTAACCCACCAGTTTATGCGGCGGGTCCGACTTTTACTCTCAAAAAATCACTGCCGGATTTTATCTCCGTATCACTGGCTGGCGAGGCCGCTGACGGCTACATCAATCTGGCCGAGCGCAGCACTCAAAATGCCATGGCAGCCACACTCGTAGGTAACGACTTTGACACAGCTGCATACAAACTAGTCGCCTCATCGACGACCTGCGATGCGCAGCTGCCTTACGGGCCTGCACCAAAAGGGGATTCCGCTGCGTTTGGTACGGACGGTAACTATAAAATTTGCGTCAGGCTCACCGACACCGCAGGCAATCCAGCAGACTACGGCGAAACGCCTTTGATCGTTTTGAAAACAGCGCAACCAACGTTCATATCGCTCGCTTTGGCTAACGATGCGAGTGACACTTACATTAATGTCGCAGAACATCAAGGCTCATCCATACTGGTGGGAGACGTTAGCGGCACCAGTTTTGACACAGCGGGCTACCGATTAACGGATGTGGCGACGGACTGTGCTACGATCACAGACTACGGACCTAAACCTATCGCTTCATCCCCAGATTTCACTAGCGACGGCCAGTACAAAGTTTGCACGAAAATCACAGATTTTGCTGGTAACCCCGCGGTTTACGGCGCCAGCCCAACCATCAACCTAAAACTCACAGCAGCGTCTTTTACAAGCTTAGCTTTGAGCGGAGTGGCCACCGATGGATACATCAGCGCAGCCGATCACAGTTTGTCCTCAGTGATCGCGGCCAATCTTGTGGCAACTGGCTACAACGCAGTCACCTACAAACTGTTGGCAGCAAGCGCAACCTGTGATGGCAGTGCCACATATGGGTCCATGCCGCAGGCAGACGACAACATTCTTGTAACGGACGGCGATTACAAGATCTGCATAAAGCTTGATGATAGTGCTGGAAATCCATCCGTCTACGCGACAGGCCCCGCCGTCACACTCAAACTGAACGCACCGGCATTTACTAGCATCGATCTTACGGCACCCCTGAATGACGGCTACTTAAATGCCAGCGAGAACCAGCTAAATACGCCTTTAGTCAGTAATCTCCAAGGTCTCCGTTATGACAATGTGGCCTACGCCGTCGTCACTGACATAACTGCCTGTGACAACACTTTATCTTACGGCACCACACCAAACCTGAACTCAAGCGAATTTGCTGCAGACGGTTCCTATCAAGTGTGCGTTAAACTAACGGACTTAGCGAATAATCCACCCGTCTTTGGTCATTCCGCAAGCTTCGATCTGAAGCGGGCCACCCCAACTTTCACATCCTTAGATTTGGCAGGCGATGCTGCCGATGGTTACGTCAGTAGTTTGGACCGTCAGGCAGCCCAACCCATTGCAGGTAATCTTGATGCTTTGAATTACGATGCAGTCGGGTATAAGTTGGTTGCGAGCACGTCCTCCTGCGACCAATCGATCAGCTACGGTGCGATGCCGACTGCCGCTTCATCCGATTTCGGCGCGGACGGCGCCTACAAAGTCTGCGTTAAACTCAATGATGTCGCCGGCAATCCCGCTCAGTATGGATCCAGTCCAACGTTCGTCCTGAAGACTGCGCCTCCAACATTTGCATCAATCTCGCTCGCCAACGCTGCCCTGGACACCTATTTAAATGCGGCAGACCGGCTCGTGACCACGCCCCTAGTTAACCCTGCTCAGGGTAGCGAATTCGATCATGCCACATACAAAATCGTTCCAGTGGCGACCACCTGCGATAGTTCTCTCACTTACGGAGCTTTACCTGATGCAAATACTAGTGACATCAGTGCCGACGGTATTTACAAGGTTTGCGTCAAGCTCACCGACCTTGCCAACAACGCGCCTGACTACGACCAGTCGCCAAGTTTCACGGTAAAAACATCACAACCTGCGTTTATATCGGTGGCTTTAAATGGTGCCGTCACCGACGGCTACCTCAATGCCGCTGAGCACACCTCCGCTTCTCAATTATTAAGCGCGCCTGTCGGCAGTCACTTTGATACCGCCACCTACAAAGTGGTAGCTGCAGCGCAGGCATGCGATCAGACTCTTACGTACGGGGCGATGCCCCAAAGTGACGACGCCGCATTCGCCACCGACGGATCTTACAAAGTGTGCGTAAGGCTCGAGGATCAAGCAGCTAACCCTGCAGCCTACGGGGCAAGTGGATCGATTACGTTAAAGACTGCACTACCTCATTTCACATCATTAGCCCTCGCCGGCCCAGCGCTCGATGGTCATATCAATTTGGCAGAGAGCCTTATAACCAATGATTTATCTACCCAAGCTTCAGGCCTAAATTTTGATCAAGCTATCTACGCTCTCGTCACCGATGGAACTAACTGCAGTAGCAACGCAGTTAGTTACGGAAACATTCCAGTTTCATCAAGTGCAGATTTTGTTAGTGACGGAGTTTATAAAATTTGCGCTAAGCTTACCGACATAGCCGGCAACACCCCTGCATTTGGTAGCAGCTCTCCGATTCAACTGAAACGAAACGCACCGGTGTTCACGAATATTGCGCTTATAAATGACGCGGCCGATGGATACATCACGGCGAGCGAGCGGCTAACAAGTAATCCTTTAGTTGGGAACTTGGTGGCAAGCCTCTACGATACGGTCGATTATTACTTGGTTTCAAGCAACTTCAGCTGCGACAATGCCCTACCTTACGGAATTCTCCCGCGGTCGAACTCGACTGACTTTGGTGGTGATGGGACTTATAAGGTCTGCGTCAAGCTCTCGGACCATGCAGGCAATCCTCCAGTTTTTGGCGATAGCGACCAAATTCAACTCAAGTCGACCACGCCTCAGTTTGTTTCAGTTCAGCTTGCAACAGAGGCAATCGATGGTTACTTCAGTAGCAGCGATCGCCAATCAACGAGCCCGATTGTAACTGGATTAAGTGGTCTCCGCTATGACACCGCCGCCTATAAGTTAGTCACTGATGCCACCCCCTGTGACAACACTCTTGCCTATGGGCCAGTGCCGTTGGGTACATCCTCTGATTTTTCATCAGACGGTAGCTATAAGGTTTGTATCCGTCTTAGCGACAATGGTGGCAACCCACCGGATTACGGATCTAGCCCATCATTCGAGCTTAAGTCAACGTCACCACAGTTCCATGCACTTGCTCTGGCTAACGACGCCCTCGATACCTACGTTAATGCAGCCGAGCGTAGTTCATCAAATCTCATGACCGGCCTGATTTTAGGCAGCTACTACGATATCGTTGCCTACAAGCTCGTGCCACAAAGCACAACATGCGACGGCAATCTTAGCTACGGCGACGCCCCCTCTGCCAACAGCAACGATTTCACAGTAGATGGTCTCTACAAGATCTGTGCAAAACTAACAGATTACGCGGGTAATCCGGCGGTCTACGGTGCCAGTGGCACAATCACACTTAAAACAGCAGCACCCGCTTTCACATCCGTAGCCCTCGCTGGTGATGCCGCTGACAGCTACGTAAATCTCGCCGAACGCTCGCAAACGAACGCCCTGGCAGCAGCCCCCGTGGGAGCTCATTTCGATCTAAGTCAATTTGCCCTCGTTGCCGCCAGTACAGCATGCAACGGGGTCACTACTTATGGCCTCATGCCCACCAGCGATTCCCCGAACTTTGGCGCCGACGGCGCCTACAAGGTTTGCGTCAAACTCACCGACAACGCCTTAAATCCGCCGGCATACGGCAGTACTCCCACCATGACGCTGAAAGCGGCGCCGCCTACCTTCACGGCGCTGCCTCTTGCCAATACTGCTGTCGATGGCTACGTCAACGCGGCAGAGAAAACCCAAATCACTGATCTAGCCGGCACTATCCAAGGTACCGCCTACGACACCGTAACCTATAAGCTGGTCGCCGCTGCGGCCGTCTGTGCCAGTGTCACCGGCTACGGCACCATGCCAAAGGCTGACACCAACGACTTCGGCGCCGACGGTAGCTATAAGATCTGCGCTAAGCTTACCGACCTAGCCGGTAACCCGGCCGCCTACGGCGCAAGTAATGACTTTAGCCTAAAAACGGCACTACCGGCCTTCACCTCACTCGCGCGCGGCACAGATGCTGCCGATGGTTATATCAATGCCGCCGAGCATACCCAAACAACCGACCTCGTCACGAGCCTCAATGCTGTGCATTATGATGCCGTCAATTATAAATTGGTAACGGCAAATACAACATGCGACGGCAATTTGACCTACGATGCGCTACCCAAAGGTGACTCGAACGACTTCGGCGGGGATGGCTCCTATCATGTTTGCGTCAAGCTCACGGATCTGGCGGGGAATCCCACAGTCTACGGCGCTAGCCCGAGCTTTATACTCAAAACAGCACTGCCCGACTTCACTAGCCTCGCCTTAAACGCTGCGGCCACCGACACCTATATCAACGCGGCGGAAAGCGCACTCACTACCGATCTCGTCGCTGCAGCAACCGGTCTCAACTTTGACACGGCGACCTACAAATTAGTCACCGCAACGACGAACTGCGACAGCAGTCTCAGCTACGGTGCCATACCGAAGGCCGATAGCGCAGCCTTCATCACCGATGGCGATTACAAGGTCTGCGTTAAACTGAGCGACAACGCCGCCAACCCGCCAGACTACGGCTCAAGTCCGATCATCCATTTGAAAAAGACAGCACCAACCTTCACCGCACTTGACCTTGTCAACGCCGCCGCTGATCGCTACGTGAACGCCGCCGAGCACGCCTTATCCACCGACCTAGCTGGTAATCTCAGCGGCACGCAGTACGACACTAGCGACTACGCACTAGTCGCTGGCGCAGCCACCTGTGACGGCAATCTCACTTACGACACGATGCCGCCTGCCTCGGCCGCAACACTGACCACCGACGGGCCCTATAAAGTTTGTGTGCGCCTCGGAGATCATGCCCAAAATCCACCAGCATACGGCGCCACTTTAACTTTCGATCTCAAGCTGTTGCAACCGACCTTTACTGGGCTTGCTCTAGCCAACGAGGCTCAAGACAGCTATGTCAACGCTACTGAACGCAACGTCAATCACGATCTCACCACCATTGCTAGCGGTACCAACTTTGATTCCGCTAGCTACAAACTAGTCACTGCGGCCACGATCTGCGACGGCAACCTCACATACGGCTCTTTGCCGCGCAACACCAGCAACGACTTCGGTGCTGACGGCTCCTATAAGGTATGTACTAAACTAAGTGATAACGCTCAGAACCCGCCCGTCTACGGGGCCAGTGGCATCATCCACCTCAAGGTTACGCCACCCGACTTTACGTCTCTTGATTTAGCCGGCACGGCTGCTGATGGCTATGTCAATAACGCTGAAAATCAACTAACTACCGATCTCGCCACTAATTTAGCCGGCACGCAGTACGACCAAGCTCAGTATAAACTGGTCTCAGCCGCTACCACCTGCGACGGTAGCTTAGCTTACGGTACCATGCCAACCGCTAACTCCGGTGACTTTGCCGGAGACGGCAACTACAAGGTATGCGTCAAACTCACGGATCTCGCGGCTAATACGCCTGACTATGGATCGACGGCTAGCTTTACCTTGAAAACGGGGTTTCCCGACTTTACTTCGGTCGCTCTATCAGGGGCTGCAAGTGATACCTACATCAACCTAGGCGAGCGTTCGTTAACTACTGCTCTAGTTGGATCACTCGTAGCCGCTAATTATGATGCCGCTGCCTATGCACTGGTCTCTGCTGGCACCACCTGTGACGCTAGTTTGACCTATGACAATGCACCCGGTGCTGACAGCGGGTCGTTCGTTGCTGATGGCGATTATAGGGTGTGCGTGCGTGTCACGGACCAAGCTAACAACCCGGCTGATTACGGCTCCAGCGCAACGATTCATCTGAAGACCTCTCTACCGGCGTTTACCAGCCTAGCTCTGGCCGGGGCGGCGGCAAATGGCTATGTAAATGCTGCGGAACATCTTCTGACCACAGATCTTGCCGGACCCGTCGTCGGAGCCCATTTCGACACAGATGAGTATAAACTAGTCGCCGCGGCAGCCACCTGCGATGCTGCACTTAGCTACGGAGCGATGCCTAAGGCGAATTCCAACGATTTTACGGGCGACGGAAACTATAAGATCTGTGTCAAACTGAGTGACCATGCGGCGAATCCCGCCGTCTATCAAAGCTCGCCAACGTTTGTGCTCAAAACCGCACTACCAATATTTAGCTCCATCGCTTTGGTGAACGAGGCCTCAGACGCCTACATCAGTGTCACAGACCACACATCTAGCCAACCGCTCGTTGGCAACTTGGCAGCAGCAAATTACGACACAGTGGAATACAAATTAGTCACTGCTAGCACTTCGTGTCATGGCCCCCTCACCTACGGTACCCTACCCACGGCTGATTCGATGGATTTCACCACGGACGGGAGTTACAAAGTATGTGTGCGTCTGACCGACACTGCAGGTAATCCGCCCGCATATGGCAACTCCGCATCTATCACTCTAAAAATTGGCCAGCCTACATTTAGCTCACTAAACCTTACACAGGATGCAACCGATACCTATATCAACGCAGCCGAAGAATTACTGACAAACCCGTTAGTCACCACCGTCACTGGACTAAGTTTCGATCATGCCGCCTATAAACTTGTACCGCTAGCCACTAATTGTGACGACAACCTCAGTTACGGTGCCATCCCGAATAACGACAGTACCGACTTTGGTTCGGATGGTGATTACAAAGTTTGTGTCAAATTGACTGACACTGCCAACAACCCACCTGCATTCGGCAGTAGTCCAACCATTCACTTGAAAACAGCCCAGATAGCGTTCACCTCCATTGACTTAACGAATGCTGCAACAGATCAATACATCAACCTGGCTGAGCGTCAAAGCACTCTATCGCTAGTAGGCAATCTAGTTGCGGCAAATCATGACAGTGTCAGCTACACATTAGTAGCGGCAGCGACGACATGCGACAGTAATCTCAGTTATGGCTCCGCTCCATCCGGGGCCTCTAGTGACTTTGGCGTCGATGGATCGTACAAAGTCTGCTTACGCCTCACGGATCAGGCAAACAATCCTCCAGTCTTTAGTGCTACATTGCCCATGACCCTCAAGACCGCAGTTCCTACGTTCAGCGCCCTACCACTCGCTAATCAAGCCGCCGATACCTTTATTAATGCCGCTGATAAACTCCTACCTAACGCTATCACAGGCGCTTTAGTTGGTAGCGGATACGATCAGAGTGACTTCAAGCTAGTCCTTGCAAGTACAAGTTGTGACAACAATCTTACCTATGACGCTGCCCCTTTAAATACGAGTAACGACTTTGGTAGCGATAATGACTATAAAGTTTGTGTGCGCCTCCGAGATTATGCCCTTAATCCGACGGTGTACAACTCTTCGCCTACATTTAAATTAAAAACATCATTACCTGCGTTTACATCGCTTGATTTGGCGGGAAATGCTACCGACCTCTACATCAATGCCGCTGAGAAAACCCAGAGTACGACCCTTGGTGGCACTCTCACAGCAGTAAACTACGATAGCGCCACCTACCGTCTAGTACCCAATACCACCAATTGTAACGGAGCCCTCACGTATGGTGCTATGCCACTCAGTAATTCGAATAATTTTGGTGCCGATGGCCTTTACAAGATCTGCGTCAAAATCACAGATCTTGCCGCCAACCCAACCGTGTACGGCGCATCACCGTCCTTCACACTTAAGACCGCCTTGCCTGAGGTTTACGGCATAGCTCTAGCCAACGGCGCTGCCGACGGCTACATCAACTACACGGAACATGGATCCGCAGTAGCCATCGCAGATGTCATCAACGGTGCCCATTACGATACTGCTACTTATAAATTAGTCGAAAATTTTGTCGCCTGTGATGACAGCTTAACTTACGGCTCAATGCCACTTGCTAACTCCACAGACTTCACGACTGACGGGGACTACAAACTATGTGTCAAAGTGGTGGACTATGCGGGCAATCCCGCTGCTTATGCCAGTAGCGACAACATCGGTCTTAAAACATCGTATCCTACTTTTACCGCACTGGGTTTAGCAGGGGGCGCTGTCGATAGATTCATCAACGCCAGTGAGAAACAACAAGCCACATCCATGGTGGGAGTGCTTAGTGCCACCTATTACGATCATGTAGCCTATACACTTGTAACAAATGCCACGACCTGTGACGGTGCCTTAACCTACGGTGGCGAACCCCTCGGAAATGCTCCAGAGCTTACCAGCGATGGCAGCTATAAAATTTGCGTTAAATTAACAGATAATGCGGGTAATCCGGCGGCTTACGGAGAATCCCTCGCGATCACCCTGAAGACTGTGGCCCCCAGCTTCACCAGTCTATCTCTAGCGAACGGAGCCACGGATCTCTACATCAACGTAGCTGACAAAGCGGCTGCCACCAGTTTAGTAAGCGCCGCTGTTGGAACCGACTTTACTACTGCGACTTACCGACTAGTCACCAGTAACACCACATGCGACAGCGCTCTGACATACGGGAGCATCCCTTTATCTAACAATATTTTATTAAATACGGACGGCAATTATAAGGTCTGCGCTCGTCTAGTCGATAGCGCGGGCAACACCCCAGCTTTCGGACAAAGCGCAGCGTTCACTGTGAAAACAACTTTACCCACCTTCACTTCCCTAGCACTTGCCGGCGATGCTACGGACACATACATCAATCTGGCTGAAAGAAACAACGCGACAGCGCTCGCGAACAATCTCGTCGCATCGAATCACAACGCAGCTGTCTATGCCTTGACTGAAGCAACCACCACATGCGATGCCAACTTAACTTACAGTAGCATGCCAAATTCCGATAGCGGCGACTTTAGTGCCGATGGCTCTTATAAGGTCTGTGTCAAACTAACGGACACAGCGAACAATACCCCTGCCTACGGATCCACGACAACTTTCACGCTCAAGACCGCACTACCGGCATTCACATCGATAGCCCTCAATGGGGTTGCCGCTGATTCCTATATCAACGCTGCCGATCGCTCAAGCACTCAAGACCTTGGAGCTGGTCTCGTTGCAGCAAACAACGATGCCGCAAGTTACAAACTGGTAACTTCCGCCACAGCATGCGACGCAACTCTTGACTACGGCCTGATGCCGACGGGAGCATCGCCAGACTTCGGCAGTGAAGGCAGCTACAAAGTTTGCGTCAAAATAACCGATCATGCACAAAATCCGGCTGCCTTCGGCGCATCGCCGCTGATGACGCTTAAAACCTCCGCCCCATCTTTAACTAGTCTCGCTCTCACTGGTAATGCCGCCGATGGCTTTATCAATGCCTCAGAGAAATTAGGAGGCACGGCGCTCGTCAGCGCAGCTGTGGGCACCGGTTTTAACGTGGCGACCTATAAATTGACCCTAAGCACGACCACTTGCAATGGTAGTTTAACGTACGGGGCAATTCCAAGCGCCAATGCGCCCGAATTCACGGCGGACGACCTCTATAAAGTATGCGTGAAACTTGACGATGCCGCCGCAAACCCATCCGTTTACGGAGAATCTGCCATCATCACGCTCAAAACCACCCTGCCGTCTTTCACGAGTGTCGCGCTCGCTAATGGTGCATCGGACAGCTATATCAACTCCGCCGAGAAAACTGCCAACACAGCCCTCGTGTCCGCTGCATCCTCGCAAAATGCCGACGCCACATCTTACAAGTTGGTGAGTGGCACCACACCTTGCGATAGCAACCTCGCCTACGGTGCGCTACCGACGAGTGATTCCCTAGATTTCGGCAGTGATGGCACCTACAAGGTCTGTGTCAAGGTCACCGACAGCGCTAACAACACTCCAGACTACGGGAGTTCAGTCAGTTTCACTTTGAAAGTAACGCAGCCTAGTTTCAGCTTCCTAGCTATCACCGGTGACGCCGTAGATGGCTATATCAATGCTGCTGACCGGCTGCTGAACAACGACTTGGCGGGTTCGTTGGCAGCTAGTTCCTACAACCAAGCGACCTATAAGTTAGCCTTGAGTTCAGCCACCTGCGGGAATCTGACAGGCTACGGACCAATGCCAACGGGCAATTCAAACGATTTTGGTGCCGACGGCAGCTACAAGGTGTGTGTCAAATTGGACGATAATGCCAACAATCCATCTGTTTACGGCGCCAGTGGGACATTTAACAAAAAAACTACACAGCCCGGATTCCTATCCCTATCTCTCGCAGGCGACGCCAGCGATGGGTACATTAGTTCAACGGAACGCGCGCTCACTAGCGACCTGGCATCCTCGATAGCCGGTGTCAATTACGACCAGGTCACGTATAAACTTGTAAGTACCAGCGTCACATGTGACGGATATCTTACTTACGGAGCGATGCCCAAAGCTAACTCGGGTGATTTCGGTAGCGACGGTAGTTACAAGGTTTGCGCGCGTCTGATCGATAACGCCAACAACACCCCAGCTTATGGTGCAAGTCCGTCGTTTAACTTACGTACCACTGCACCCACAGTAACGTCTCTTACCCTTGCAGGCGCTGCCAGCGATGGCTACGTCAATGCGGCGGAAAGATCGCTAACAACCACTTTGGTCGGGACCCTTACGGCGGCGCAATACGATGCCACCGCTTACTCGTTAGTCACGGCGGCCACCGCATGTGACGGTCAACTCACCTACGGAACAGCGCCGTCTGCTGATTCCCCCCAACTACTGGGCGCAGACGGCAGCTATAAAATCTGCGTCAAAGTCACAGACAACGCTCAGAACCCACCGGGCTACGGAGCTTCAAGCACATTCACACTTAAAGTCAACGGACCGACGTTCACCAGTATTAATCTGGCCAGCAATGCAAGCGATGGCTACATCAATCTGGCGGAGACCTCCCAAGAACAAGAATTGGTATCGGGCCTCGCTGGATCCGGCTACGACACAGCCGAATACAGTCTCGTCACAGCGGCGACCACTTGCTCCGATGGCGCAGTGACCTACGGGGCTGCGGTACCTAAATCGTCATCGCCTGTTTTCACCAGCAACGGATCCTATAAAGTCTGCGTTAAATTAACAGACAACGCCAATAATCCACCGGTTTACAATAGTTCATCTGCAATCACGCTCGATAAATTGCCGCCCGCATTTACAAGTGTTGCACTCAGTGGCAGCGCATCCAACAGTTACATCAACGCATCCGAGAAAGTTCTCTCCACTGCTCTGATCGACGATCCTCAGGGCTCTCAGTTTGATACAGCGGAGTATAAACTCGTCAGCAAAACCACGCCATGCAATGGCACTCTTAGCTTCAGCAGCAGCAAGCCACAAAATGATACCACTGATTTTGGCGTGGACGGCGACTATAAAGTCTGCGTCAAGCTGACGGATGCGGCCGGCAACACCCCAGCATACGGGGAAAGCAACGACATTCACCTAGTCACAACGCTACCAATATTTTACTCTGTATCTCTGGCATCTGGTGACGCCTCCAACTACTACATAAACGCCTCGGAACGACAAAATACGACCGATATAGTGTCTGGACTAGTCACCGAGGACAGCGACTTCGCCACGTACAAACTTGTACCCGATGCGACCACGTGTGATAGCAACCTAAGCTACAGCACTGTTCCAAAAAGTAATTCAGGAGACATTAACGGCGACGGAGACTACAAAGTCTGCGTCAAAGTGGAAGACTTCGCGGGCAACACTCCTGCCTACGGCGCGAGTCAAACCTTCAGTGTCAAGACGAGCACCCCAACCTTTAACACCATCGCTCTGAGAAACGCTGCCGCCGATCAAGCTATCAACCTCGCTGAGAGAAGCCTCACAACTGCACTCGCTGGTTCCCTCAGTGCCTTCTATTACGACAGTGTCGGCTACAAACTGGTAACTAGCGGGACCACTTGCAGTACGGTCACAACCTACGGCGCGACGATACCCGCAGCCAACTCCAATGACTTCAACGGTGATGGCAGCTATAAAATTTGCGTTAAACTCGATGATTTAGCGGGTAACCCGACCACTTACGGTGAATCCAATTACTTTGCGCTCAAGACGACGGCGCCAACGTTCACTTCGATAAGCCTGGCGAGCGTCGTCACTGACGACGGCTACGTGAATGCCGATGACAAAAACCAGGAGACAGCTTTAGTCCTAGTCGATCCGAACACGCCGTTTGGAACAGATTATAATACCGCCGCCTACAAAGTCGCCGAAGCGGGCGTCGCTTGTGATGGCGCACTGACGTATTCAACAGCGGTACCGAAAACAAACAATCAGTACCTCAGTCCTGATGGCAATTTCAAAGTGTGCGTGAAACTAAGCGACACCGCTGGTAACCCGCCTGCCTACGGCGCAACAAGTCAGTTTATCCGGAAAATTACACCGCCAACATTCACTTCACTAGCGCTTGCGAATGAAACGGCTGATGGCTACATCAACGCCAGTGACTACAGCCTTGGTAAAGCGGTAGTAACCACCGTCAGTGGATCGAATTACAATACGGCCCAATATAAAGTCGTAGCCAGTAATGTCACATGCACCACCTCAACCGTCTTTAACGGGAGCATACCCCTCAGTAACGCAGCGGAATTCGGGACCGACCGCGATTATAAGGTTTGCGTGATGCTGACCGACAACGCTAACAATACGCCGCAGATTGGCTACAGTGCCAACTTTGCTCTCAAGCGCAATGCTCCGGTGTTTACGAGTATCAGCCTCGCGAATGATGCCACGGGAGGATACATAAACAGCGGCGAACGATCTAACACAAACAACTTAGTAAACAATCTAAGTGCCTCAGGCCAGAATACGACGCGTTACGCGGTCACCCTATCAAGCAATAATTGTAATACACCACTTAGCTATGACACGGCTGTTCCTAAGAGCAACGCTGGCGTCCTTGGAACCGACGGCATTTATAAAGTCTGCGTTGAACTCACAGATAACGCGGGAAATCCAGCAACTTACGGAAACTCATCGAATTTTACGGTTGATACGGCAGCACCTTCATTGACGCTTTCGTCCACTGCTGGGGCCGACACCAAAGACACCCCCATACCGGTGGCAGCGCATTTCACGGAAGTCGTGACAGGATTCGTCAGCGGTGACATTTCCGTAACTAACGGTAGTTTAGCCAATTTTAATGGCTCGGGCTCAAGTTACACATTTGACGTCACACCTACTGCGAATGGCACGGTCACAGTTAGTGTCACCTCAGCCGTTGCGACGGACGCTGCTGGCAATAGTAATACGGCCGCCACAAATCTAACACGCAATTACGACACTGCGGCACCGAGCGTTTCTTCTGTATCCACGAGCACCGCTAGCGGCAATTATGGATTAGGTTCTACGATTAGTATCGACGTTAATTTCACTGAGGCCGTCAGCGTCACCGGAACACCAACAATCACGCTGAATACGACGCCAACCAACAGGACTGCCAGCTACAGTTCTGGCAGCGGGACCAGCACCCTTACCTTTACCTACACGGTTCAGGCCGGTGACACCGCCGGGCGCTTAGACTACGTAGCCACGAGCAGCCTCAGTGGTACAATCGCTGATTTGGCTGGTAACGCAGCTTCCTTGACCTTACCAGCGACAGCTAGCAATGGTCTTTACAGTACTAATATTGTCGTAGAATCGAGCTTACCATCACCAACCTCTGTCATTGCCACGCAACCCAACGGAGCCTACAGCACTGGTAAAGATATAGACATAGTTGTTAGCTACAGTGACATCATGACTGTGTCCGGAAATCCGCTGCTAGCACTCAACACATCTCCCGCTCAATCGGCAACGTACCAGTCGGGTAGTGGTACGAATAAGCTCACCTTCCGCTACACGGTACAGTCTGGCGACACGGCAGGCATACTGAACTACAGCTCGACTGCCGCTCTGACGCTAAACGGCGGCTCGATCACCGATGCACATGGCACCAATGCCTCACTCACCCTACCGGCAACCGCAGGTGGTAGCGCGCTCGGGGACCTGTCTCAAATCACCATCGATACTACGAGTGCCACCGTTTCCAACGTTAGCTCAACGCTAACGGACGCCACTTATGGTTTAGGTAAAGCTATACCGATCACCGTATCTTTTAGCGAAACCGTTTACGTCACAGGCCAACCACGAATCGAGTTAAACGTGACTCCATCCACGCGCTATGCGGTCTACACATCGGGCTCTGGCACCGGCACCTTAACATTCACATATTTGGTCGAGGGACCGAACACAGCCTCTGGAGATCAGGCCGGAGATCTCAACTATGCATCGACGACGGCTCTATCATTAAATGGAGGCTCGATTAAGGACGATGCTGGTAATGCCGCGACACTCACGCTTCCCGGCACCACGGCAGCCGGATCCTTAGGTACCAATAAAAATATCGCCATCGATTCTCTTCAACCTACGACGTTTGCCATCGAGGCACGGACCTGCTGCAGCGCTAGCCGGATCTACGGCAGAGCCAACGAACTCACGATCACCTTCCCAAGCAGCGTTTCCAACTTCCACACCGTGAACGTGTATAGCGCCGTCGGGGTCACCCCACCCGCTGACTGCACAGGCACGGTCCTCCTAACTGTCGACCCAGCCCTGGTGGTAGCAAATTCCGCAGCGACTATCCGCGACCAATTGGGATCAGCTGGCCAAACCTACAGTTACCGCGTTTGCGCCTTTAATAATGGGAACAACCAAATGGGTACGGCCACATCAGGCAGCGCTACGACTTCCACAGCGCAATTCGCTTTTGTCACCTCATCAACGACCTCAGGCAACATCGGAGGCGTTAGCACTGCCGATAGCACCTGCCAATCTGAGGGAGCCAACTTTGATGACAAACTCTCCTGGGTCGCATTACTGTCTGACGACAGCAAAGAAGCCGCTGGTCGCGCACCAATAGCAGGACCGGTTTACAGCACGCAAGCCTCTCCAGCTCTCGTGGCACACGACTACAGGGACCTCTGGCATGGCGGAGCACTATCTCAGCCCCTGAGCTACGATGCAACTGGCACTCAGCACAGTGGGTCCGCATGGACCGGCAGCACGGCAACGGGTACGCGCTCCGACGCCGCATCGTGCAGTAACTGGTGTTCCGCGTCAGCTTCAGCTAACGGTGCAAGAGGCAATGCTACCACTACCAGCGCTAGTTGGGCCTATAGCGGACTCAGCACTTGTGACAATAGTCAGCGTTTTTACTGTGTCAGTAAGTCACTGCAGCCGCTCACGTCGTTCACGGCATCAACTCCGGAGAACGGCACCGGAGGCGATATCACCGTGGATGTGACATTCCCAGCAAGTACACTTAATTGGACCAAGGCCGAAGTGCGGCGCATGCTAGGCAACACGCCTCCCACCTGCAGTCAGGGCACGGTAATCAAGACCTACGATGGCAGTACGACACCATTCACTTCCGGAAGCTTCACTGATGCCACGGGCAAACCTGGGGCGCTCTATCAGTACACCGTTTGTGTTTACAGTGGACTAAGACTGGCGGCTACTTATATGCGCACCGGATCAGCCGTAAGGGCCCATACATCAACGGCAGCTCACATCATGTTTGTGACGAGTACCAAATACAGCGGCAATCTAGGTGGTCTGAGTGGCTCCCCGAGCGCCACGGACGCTTTGTGTCAAACTCGAGGCGATCTCGTCATTGCCAACTACACTTGGCGAGCTGTCATCGGTGACGATACGTCCAGTGCTGGTACCCGCATCAACTTTATTAGCTCAGGCAACGATGTCCGCAATCTCAACGGCGACCTCATCATCGCTGGATCGTCTGGACTATTTGCTGCCGTTAATTTAAGCAACGCTGTGAGCTACGACGACACCTTTGCACAAACCACTGCTAGAGTGTGGACTGGATCCAATACTGACGGCACCGCAACAGCTAACCACTGTAGCCAATGGGGTTTGAGTAACTCCGGAGACTCGGGGACTTACGGTTCGGCGGGCAGTCTAGTCACAACCTGGCTGTCAAATGCCACGCAGACTTGTGACAAAGAGGCGCGCCTCTACTGTGTGTCAATTGAGGCCGACTAAAATCTACCAAGCGATCGATATTCCAGCGCCACCGTAGCTCGCGATGGTCCGCACGACAAAGCCGCTGGGAACCTCAATGTCCATGCGCGTATCTTCGCGGTACCAAAATCCAAGAAACGACAAATTGATATGGTCACGCTCATGGCCTAATTTAATACCGGGCGCGAATCCGTCAAATCCGATCCGCTGCGACACCGCACTTTGGCCCAAGCGCTTTGTTAATCGCCCGGCCGTGATATCCTGGGCTACCCAACCAGTGGCCACCCATCCGTAACGGATCATTTCTCCGCGAGCCTCGACGCCAAAACTAAATCGGTTCGCAGCGCTAAAGTCTAGAATCTCAATCCCACCGATCTCATTAATTAAGGGAAGCCGTGCGCTAAGCCGCCATCCGCCTATTTTAGGTGCGATGTCTATCCTGTCGAGTAGGATATTAGGCTCAAATATGAAACCGTAGCCAGCGATCAAATGACTCGATTCGTAAAAAAATTGCTGCCCCTGTAGATCTTTACTTACCCGCGGAATACTGTCGTAATAAAGCCTGAACCCTTTCATCGGTCCACTGCGGAGTTCTGTTAAAACTCCCATCATTTTGGCACCGACCAAAAGATCATCACGCCGACTTACGAGCGACTTAGCAAAGCGCAGCCCCACGTACCCCGACGCCGTCGATTGCCGCAAAAGTGAATCTTTAAGTGACTGGCCAGCTTTAAAACTACTCTTGCGGTTTTGCAGTAAAGTTTTATAGCGCTTAGATAAGGCGGATACGATCCTAGTGTATTCGGGCGCCCCAGGACCAATCGGCTTGGCTAGTATCATCGTGCCATTACCTGGTAGCGGCGTAGTTGCATCACTGAAATGCCAGACTTCACCCTCCTCAGTACTCTCAAGTAGGGCCGGCGCCTGCTCTTCTAAGACCCAGCTATTGCCTACTTTGGCCTTAAATAGCTGCAAGCGCGCCGGCGTTTTTAGCCCTCCCACCGCATCGCTGCCAACCTTCAAGTAGCCGCCACTGAGGATCGCATGCGGATCCTCAAACATAGCGACCACAGGCAAACGCACCAGCAGAGCTAAGGCCAGGAGATTCACAAATTCGGGGTCGTGCACAAACTCAACCAGCCAAGGGGAACTCGGCAGTCTCAGACGCCCGACCTCGCCAAGTTGCGACTGAGCATCTCCCGGTGCTCCCACTGAACCTGGATCCACCATGAGGCTGAAGTCAGTGACCTTGTCACCCTCCTCAACCATCAATATCCACGCTGAACTACCCTCAGCTCCACCGATCAAACGGCCATTGGTAAAACATCCAAATTTCGGGAAGAGCCCAAATCCCCACGGTCCCTTGCCTGGTCCAAGTGCAGCACCGACTGCACCACAAGATTTGCCTAATACCTCGGGATCCCCTCGCAAATTAATCGGTTTAGCTTGATCGTTCCAAATTATGCGCAGATAGGAGGTAGGCCAAATTTGATTAGCAGCTTTTGCCTCGCAGGTGAATACGATCGTGAACGCCAGCAAAGTGCTGGCTACATGCAATATTGCGACGTATTTTCTTGTCAAGTTGACCATCATACCAAACGACCGGACGACCGGACGACCAGGGCCACTACTAAAGACAGTTGCTTCATACCTGCGGAATACACGTTGCCCGTGGCAAGATTAAAACATATAATATTATAAACATTATACTTTTTAAGTGCCCTCCCGGCTAGCCACTCCTTCGTAAGTTCAAACAATTAGTCCAAGCGCAGCATGACAACTACATTCAATCGTCACCACGTTATTTTGGTCACGCAAGTCTGCATTACTTGCCTCGGTCTTCTTGCATGTATGCACAAAAAGTCAGCGCAAGACACTGCTAGTGGTACACAAATGAGCGTACCCGGATGGCTCGATCTTAGCACCAGCACGGATGGCAAGACTCGTCAGCAATGCCCATCGCAATTGAGCGATGTCAACGATGAGGTGCAATGCGCGTACAAAGACGCCAGCACGGGGCTCATCTGGAGCAGCCGCGCCCCTGGGCAAGATGGCTTTCGCGAGGCGCGAGAATATCTCACCTGGAGCGAAGCAAAATCTGCGTGTGAAAAGCTAGGCCAATGGAGCGGTATGGATGGCTGGCGCCTACCGACTGAAGCAGAGCTAAACAGCGCATTCCTGACACCGTCGGGTACCATCAGACAATCGGGACTTCTTGGACTGACGGATCGCATAGCTAGCTTCGGCCCGTTTCCGAAATATAGCCTCATCTGGTCATTAAATGAGGACTCCAAAAATGCCAATCAAGCAAAAGCCCTGCTCCGCGGCGGAGGCAATATCAGTATCGGTACCGTAGCTAAGGATATGGCGCGTGGATGGCATTGCGTTCACTCATCGGCCACTGCGATTGAGCCCCAGAGGCAGGTGGCCGAGCCAACCATCCAGCTCACCGAACCGTCACCAGAGCCAAGGACGCAATCGGAGCGACCAAGGTTGCCTCCCATGAAACCTTCCCCGCTCAATGGCGACGAACTAAAAACCTCGTCCATGCTTTCGCAGAGTAGCACGGGGATAGCGGCTCCCAAGTGGACTATCAAGCCTATCAATGATTTCGATCGCCTGAGCTTCATTTTAAACACCACCGACTTACCACCGCCTCAACCCGCGCAAGAGACGCATAAAAGAGAAGTCGCGCGAATCGCTCAGCAGCCTTCAGACGAAACGCTCATGACTCCAGAACTACCGACCAACCTGACGAACCAGAAAAAAACCACTACCTCGCAGCAGGGCTTTGTTAAGGCACTAAGAAACGCCTTCGCCAAATTGGGCGCAGCTCATGCTATCGATGATCGCGGTCGACTCATTCTCAACAAAGCCTCGGGAATACGCTTCCCAAGCGGCGAGGGCAACCTGAGCAAATCAAGCCTGCCGCGAGCAAAGATCATGCTTAGAACCTATGCCGAGGTACTGCTAGCCGAATTGCCTGAATCGGCAACGACAGCACGGTTAGCGGTCATTGGATACTCCGTCCCAAGCCTTAGGATGAACCCCGCCGCAACGCAGCAGGCCAATAAAAAAATTAGTCGGATTCGCGCAGACCTGATCCGCACTCTGATTGCAGACTTCAATATTTGGCCGCCAGATCAAATCAGTATTGACGGCCTAGGCAATATCAACCCGATCGAGCGCAAAGACCATACCGAAGGCGCATGCGGCATTTACGATTGTGAACTAAGTCGCAGAGTAGAAGTAAGCCCTATCTTTAAAGAAACTCAAAAAACTCAGTAGAAAGTCCCGGTGATTGTTTAGCAAAACCAAGTACAACCTAGTCTATTTCACGTGGTTGGCATTAGGACCCACGACGTGGAGCCATGTCGCTGCCGCCGCAGCATTCACTCTCGGGCAAACCTATCTACCACTGGCTCATTGCTCACCGGATATTGAGGAATTCATTGATTACATGAACCCGGTCGACGGAGCGGTTAGCCAAGAAGATTTGAGCTCAAAAATCGCAGAAATAAGCCAAGAGGTTATCGAACACGAGCATAATCTTTCAGACCCAGATGTCACCGGGTACAAGAGGCATGTCAGCCTCATTAAGCTCGGTAATCTATATCTGCAAAAACATGCTCTAATTCAAGAGCAGCGCCATCAGATCTCAGATCGTCTTAGTCGGTGCAGCAAAAAAGACGCCGTTCCTAAACCCCCATATTACGGTAACGCGCCAGAACTCCGCAGCGCACTCTCAACTTTTAGGCGAGCGATTTCGGAATTCCCGGATCTAGCAGGGACTGACGCAGCCTCTTACGGAGTCATTACGAGTTCAGTCCGTGCCATGAATGATAATGCCCCCACACTTTATCAGTTATTCCAAAATCGTTACCCCAAATCAACTTGGATACCGCTCACGCATCTTGCGATGGGCGATTATTTCTACCACCGTCGTGATTGGCCCAGTGCCTTTGCAGCATTAAGTAAAGCTGCCCAATCTAGCAACCGGGTTGCCAAGCCATATGCTTTGTATAAGATTGCCTGGCTACGCATGATCACACTAAGAGGATCACTGGCCGAGCAACAAGTTGAGGTGCAACGATCCATCAGCGAGATGCAACAGGCAGTCACATTTCTCGGACAACAAAAACCAAGAATGTCTCGGTACAATTTAGCCAAGGCATTACTGGCAGACCTTGCGTTTATCTGGGCAGAGCAAAATGACATCGAGCAAGCTGCAAATTACTTCCAAACCGTGGGTGCGACAGCTAGCCTTAAAATCTACTTGAACCGCCTTGCGACGCGGCTAGTTGCCGCCCAAGACCTTGCTGGTGCTGCCAAGGCCTACCTCAGACTTGCGCACGACGATCCCAACAATCCAGACAACGCAGCAGTATATGAGCAGTTACTCGTATGGAGCTACGCGGCAAAAGATCCCGAACGTATCCTAGATACTCTGCGTGATATGGTAGCCCAACACCTTGGCGACAGCGCTTGGCGCCAGAACTTTGAGGGCGAGGATCAGGTTCTCAATGCTAGTCAGCGGGCCGTCGAAAGAGCCCTTAAGAGATATGGCCTCACTTTACTCGAAGACGGCTCCAATACGGGCAATCGCGCCCTGCTTGCCGCAGCGGCAGAAATTTTGGCCATGTATTTGGGACAATTCCCAACCGGTCATTCCGCCTATGACGTCCGTTTCACCTACGCTGCAGCTCTTGCCAAAATCGGGAACCACCGGGACGCTGTGCAGCAGTATTTGCAGGTTGCCAAAAGCAAAACAGATCAAGGTACACACTATCGGGAGGCCTGGCTAAAGGCCATGACCGAGCAACAAATCCTTGTAGCCGTGAATGTCCCCAAAAGGCCGACAGACGGCCCAGCAGAGGCACAAGAATTACCAGCTGAGATCAGACAACTGATGCAGATTATCGATGACTCCCCCATTTTTGTTCCTCACGAATCCGTACAAGCAGCCGCCAAACTACAGGTGGCAGAGCTCATGATCACATACGGGCAACTAGGTCTAGCGGCCGAACGCCTTGGACGTCTGGCTTCAGAGTTCCCAGAGACCACCAGCGGCCAGCTCGCACTGCTGAGACTACTCGAAGATTACCAAAAACAATCGGCCTGGGAAGAAATTATCTTATGGTGTGAACGCTTCGAAGCGACCCTGGCGACCACCCAATCCACGGTGCTGCCCACCGTGTCGGGGCATCTCAGGCGT
Source organism: Deltaproteobacteria bacterium (assembly GCA_016874735.1). Taxonomy (NCBI): domain Bacteria; kingdom Pseudomonadati; phylum Myxococcota; class Myxococcia; species Deltaproteobacteria bacterium. Next base: position 18,648 of record VGTI01000009.1, on the reverse strand, counting down.
GCCATGTTAGAGCGGATCAAAAGCACTCTGACTAAGGCGGAATATAAAAACGCAGCCAAACTATCTAAAGCTTTTAATACTAGGTTCCCCAGTGACTCTGAAGAAGAAACAGTGACCTATAACGCCGTGGTTGCCCTACTAAAGGCAGGTCTCTACCTTGATGCAACTCAGTACGCCACTCAATTTATGGCAAAAAAAACCAACGCGGCGTCGAGAGCCAATCTACAGCTTCTGATCGCTGACGCAAACGCCCAAATTTTCAATTTTGCGGAAGCCGTCAGTTGGTATCAGCAGTTTGTGAACTCTTTTCCATCCGATGCTCGAGTGCCTACCGCGCTGTACAATAGCGCCGTCGCCGCCAGAGCGGCCGGCAATCATCAGCAGGCAAGTCTGATGTTTGCGACTTTTGCCCGCAATTTCTCCCATGACCCGAGAGCTGATCTAGCTCTGATGGAAAGCGGCAGGCAGTTACAACCCACCACTATAAGCAATCAGTCGCGACAGAATTACAGTGATATTCTGCAGCCAGACCGTGGTGGGGAGCGTTTAATTGCCGCAAAACCCCCAACACTTAGCCCCGTAGACCTTGAGAATCGCAAAAACTACTGGCAAACCCTCAAAAGGATGTCGCAAAGACATAAGTCAAGAGATCAAAATGGAGCCTTTGCACGTAGCTTGGCCGCATCAATGTTTAACTTAGTATACGAAGAAAGCCTCCCCTTTCTTGGACGCCTCGCCACAAATGTCGAGAAATTTAGCGTAGACATCCGGACCAAAAGCAATGCCATCAAGGGCATTGCTACTGCCCTAGAAGATGTACGCGGCGCAGGTGACACGGAGTTTAGTATCGCTTCCCACATTCTGGAGGCTCGACTCAATGAATCCCTGGCTGCAGGTCTATTCGCTGCCCCAGAGGTAGCTTCTAAGTCACGCGACAATGCAAATACAAAGGACACCTGGGAACAAGAGGCACTGGTCGCGCAGGAAAAAGCTGCGCGCAGTTACACTGCCGCCGCTAAACTTGCCGAATCCACAGCAAATATGTCACCTTGGGCCCGCTTTGCCCGTCAGAAGGTGGCCTCAGGTGCCAAAGGCGGCGAGTTCCGCGAACTCTACGCGCCACCGCTCTTCCTCGCCTATCGCAGTGCAACCGACACCGGGGGAGCCCAGGGCATTCTCTACAGGCTGGACCGCGAGGTGCGCCCCGATCGTCTGGTGGGTATTGCCATACGCGAGCAAAAACAGGCCATCGACACCCTGCGCACCCTGCCAAATGACACCAATGCTAAACTACAGAAATCACTCTCAGAGATAGCCCTAGGCCAAGCACAAAAATCAATACCCGATCTCATGCGAGTCCTCGGCAGTGACCCCAAAAATGCCAATGCCAGAAAGATACTCGCCGCGGCGCATCTACTTACCGGCAATCTCGATGCGGTGGACAGTATTTTGGGAGCTTTCAGTGCCAAGAGTCCAGCCGATAGTGACGCCCTCACGCTCCAGGGCGTGGCTGCGACCTTGCGGGCTGACTACGGTGTAGCTCGCGGCTTTTTTGAAGCTGCGATTGCCACCAACCCTAGTGATGCGGCAGCCTATTTAAACTTAGGTCTACTTTACTTGGAATTTAGGCAATTTGATCAGGCTGAAGCAGCGTTAAATCGCGCTCTCGCCTTGGCCAAGGGTGACGGCACTCCAGCGCTGCACCTGGCAATAGTAAAGTCTATTGAGGGCGATTTGCCGGCAGCATCGGCGCTCCTGGACAAAGCCAAAGAACTGGGCACTGACACCGAAATTCTAGCGTTCAATAGAGCTGCCGTCGCCCTCAAGGTAAAAGAATTTGATTTAGCCCTCGAGTACCTATCCAGATACAAATCCCTCACCAAAACAAGCCCACTGAAACAGCAACGAGCCGACATACTCCGGAGCGCGATAGAGACCGAGAGAGCCATTTACGAATCCCATCATTAACGCCTCCTAGACGCCGTTTTCATTGCAGGTTGAGTGTATGCTAGACGCCATCATACGCTTCTCCCTAAGACACAGACTCACTGTGATCATGGCGACAGCTTTGCTCGTCGCCTACGGTGTCTGGGCAAGTGGAAAACTACCGGTCGATGTGTTCCCAAACCTAAGTCGCCCCACGGTCGTGGTTCTGACCGAAGCACAGGGTCTCGCCCCCGACGAGGTAGAGACCCTGGTGACGACACCTTTGGAAGCGAGCCTGAACGGAACTCCCGGCGTCACCCGCCTAAGGTCGACGAGCGGAATTGGACTATCGATTTGCTACGTCGAGTTTGACTGGGATACCGACATCTACCGCAATCGCCAGCTTGTAGGCGAGCGGCTACAAATAGCCCAAGCGCGTTTACCGCGCGGCGTCCAACCGATTATCGGACCTATCACATCGATTATGGGAGAGATTCAATTTATAGGCTTGCAGCCCAAGGATAACTTGGTCTCCCCAATGGATCTGCGATCATTGGCAGACTGGAATCTTAGGCCTCGCTTGATGGCCATTCCCGGGGTCAGCCAAGTCGTGGTGATGGGTGGCGACGTCAAGCAATATCAAATTCTCGTTTCCACCGACAAATTACAAAAGAAATCTGTGTCGCTAGAAGAGCTACGCCGCGCACTCACGAGCATCAGTGAAAACACCACAGGCGGATTTCTCGATCTCGATGGTCGCGAATATCTGATTAGGCCTCTGGCACGCGTACACCGTGTAGAGGACATCGAAAACTCGCTCGTCGGCCTACACTTTGGTAAGCCAGTGTTGGTTAAAGACGTGGCTACGGTAAAAATTGCGGCAAAAGTCAAACGAGGACTCGCCTCTATTAACGCCGCTCCAGCTGTCATTTTAACAATTCAGAAACAGCCCCAAGCGAGCACTCTAGACTTAACCAAAGCCATTGATAAAGAAATCGATCAAATTCGTCGGACTCTTTCCGACCGGATTGAAATTCAAAATGACCTTTTCAAACAGGCGCATTTTATCCGGGCAGCGATTGATAATGTCCAAGGGGCTCTAAGAGACGGCATCCTCATTGTAGGCGTTGTGGTCTTTATCTTTTTAGTAAATATCCGTACTACCGCCATTACGCTCATCGTGATCCCGGTGTCCTTACTTGTCACCGCGACTGTCTTTTATTACATGGGTATAGGCGTCAACACGATGACCCTAGGTGGCCTAGCTATCGCCATTGGAGAGCTCGTTGATGATGCCATAGTAGATGTCGAAAACGTGGTCCGTCGGCTACGCGAAAATCGCAACCGCCAGCAACCGCGGCACGCCCTGCTGGTGATCTACGAGGCTTCCTCAGAGGTACGCAATTCGATTGTATTCTCGACAGTCATTGTCTGCCTCGTGTTCGCGCCCCTCTTTGCCTTAGGCGGGATCGAGGGACGTCTCTTCATTCCTCTGGGTGTGGCTTACGTCGTGTCTATACTGGCGTCATTAGCAGTGTCCTTAACGCTGACGCCGGTTCTCTGTGCTCTATTTCTGCGGCATGCCACATCCACAGCCATTCAAAATGAGAGCTTGGTCGCCCAGCGCTTGAAACAGTTTGGGCGGAAAGTGATGGACATCGCACTCCCGCATCCCTACCTCGTGATATCCATGATGGCTCTACTTATGGGTATAAGCCTTAGCTTGCTGCCGCAAATGGGACGCAACTTTCTACCGAAGTTCAATGAATCCACTGCTACCATTGGCCTCGCTGCCACTCCCGGTATTTCTCTCGCTAGCTCTGACGCCAAAGGAATTGAGGCAGAAAATGCTATTCTATCGGTACCCGAGGTTAAATCTACAGTAAGGCGCACCGGACGGGCCGAGATGGATGAGCACGCGGAGGGCATTCATTGGAGCGAAATTGACGTCGATTTCCATCCAAGCGGCCGCAGCCGACCTGTCGTCCTAGATGAGATCCGGACCAGACTTGAATCGATCAAGGACGTCTACGTCAATATCGGTCAGCCCATCAGTCATCGACTCGATCACATACTGTCGGGAGTTCGAGCCGAGCTAGCCTTGAAAGTATTTGGTCCAGATCTTGCGGAATTGCGACGTCTTGGCGGCGAAATTCAAGATGTCATCTCAGGAATTAAAGGTCTAGTGGATCTTCAACCTGAACCCCTGGCACTGATCCCCCAGCTAAAAATTGCAGTCGACCGCAACCAAAGCAATATTTATGCGATAAAAGCCGGTGGTCTAGCAAGCGACCTTGAGTTAGCCCTCCGCGGCGAGACTGCGAGTACAGTACTAGAAGATCAACGAGCCTACGATATTTTCATGCGCCTTGACGACCATTCGCGCGCATCACCCGAAAAAATAGGCGCTACCCTAGTCAAATTCATGCCCAATGGGGAACCTGTCCGACTTGCCGATGTTGCCGCAATTTACAAAGGCACCGGACCCAACATGATCAACAGGGAAAACATGCAACGACGGATCGTCATAGCTGCGAATACAGACAATAGAGATATCGGCAGTGTCGCCTCAGAGGTCCTGACCGCCGTAGAGAATGCCGTTAAGATACCGAGTGGATACTACCTCAGACTGGATGGTCAATTTGCGAATCAAATAGATGCAGCTAGACGCATCAAAGTACTTGCGACTCTAGCGCTGATTGCGATTTTTCTTGTGCTGTATTTTCACTTCCACTCAATTATTCTGGCGCTCCAAGTCATGCTCAACATCCCTCTAGCATTTATCGGCAGCACGATAGCCATCTACCTGACCGATCGCACCATCTCAGTCGCAACCCTCATAGCACTCGTCACATTATGCGGCATTGCTTCCCGTAATGGCATTATGATGATCACCCACTACTTACATCTGATCGTTGAGGAAAAAATGACCTTCGGCCGCGATCTTGTCGTCCGCGGGACACAGGAGCGCCTGATCCCAGTGCTGATGACCGCGTCGACAGCCACACTGGCATTGCTACCCCTACTCGCAGCAAAGGGGTCCCCTGGCAAAGAGATACTCTACCCAGTAGCCGTGGTAATCATCGGAGGACTCAGTACTTCGACCTTACTAGACCTAGTAGTGACACCGACTATTTTCCTTAAGTTTGGACGGTCGGGTGTCCAAGCCTATTTAAAAAATCGCCATGAGCGAGAAGAGGAGATTCTAACATGAGATCCTATGCTTCACTTGTGCTTGTGACTGCCTTTGCTACCACGCGTTTGTTGGCCCATGAAGGCGGGCACCACCCAGCTGTGACGGACGGCGGACACTATGGTGGGCTCGTAACCGAATTAACAGCAAAGCACGAGGCGCACGATCATGATAGTGACCACAATCACAAACATGTTCACAGTCACTCACATGAGCATGAGTCAAAATCCAAATTCAAAGCCGAGTTAGTCAGAGCCACCGACCGCACCGTTCACCTTTACATTTACAATGATGCGATGAACCCTCTCGATCCCAAAAAACTCGGAAACGAAGTTAAAGCCACACTCGCACAGGGCAGCGGTAAGAAGACTAAGAGGGAGATGTTCTCGCTCAAATTTAACGGCAAGAGTTATATGGGAGTGAGCCCCACAATCATCCAGAAACCGTACGCCATGGAATTCATGGTACCTATCGAGGGACAGGAGCAGCAAGCATCGTTCACGAATCTTGATTGATCTCGCTTATTTTACTGATTGATCGCAAAGCAAGCTATGATTTTCAAATTATCATTACCAATATTGCTGATCTTTGCCGCAAACGCACCAGCGTATGCAGAAATCATCACATTTAATGATCTTCCTGCTTTAGTCCAAGCGAATAACCGCCTCATCAAAGCAGCAAGTAGCAACTTAGTGGCGTTCAAAGAGCGAACACCTTTTCTCACACAGTCTTTTCTACCGAACTTCACGGCGAGTACCGGCCGTCAGGTAGGCGAAAAGAGCTCTACTACTGACTTCGCGGCTGGTCAGTCATACCGCTTGGAGGCAAGTCTCAATTTATACAATGGCGGCAGGGACCAGCTTGAAGAACAGGTGCGCGAAGACGCGCATGAAGTCGCGCACGCCGAGCTCACTAGAGAGTCAGCTCTACAGTTGCTAGCAGCGCGACGTTATTTCTGGCAAATCGTTGGGCTCAAATCCTTGATGGATCTCTACGACGAGGCTATTTCTGCAACGCAAAAATATGGGATAGCTGCCAAACGACGCATCGACCACGGAATTGCAACACAGTCCGATCTTATCCAGTTTGAGCTACACGGTGACACCCTTCTGCAGGACCGCAAGCGCCTAATGCTCGAACTAGACATAGCCAAAAGTCAGCTAGCCGTACTCATTGGCTCCCAGGACCATGTCGGCCTCGACGTCAACGGCACCCTCACCCATCCCTCTCATGCCCCAGTTGACCTATCGGAAAGCCATCTCGCGACGAATCCCGACATCCACGTTTTTAAAGGGCGGATAGACTCCCTGCGACATCAGGCCACGCAGCTAAGCAGTTCGATCCATCCACAATTCGATCTCTTTTCTGACTACGGTCAACCCACATACGTCGGGAGTGGCGGCAACAATCAGAGAGAGTGGCTCCTTGGCTTGCGCCTTAGGTTCGATCTGGCTGACGCACTGACTGATCGCCGCGAGAGTAAAGCTAGACTTGCCCAGGCCTACGCCACGGAACTTAGACTAGAGGATCACAAAGCCAAGCTCACGGCCTTTGTTCATGAGTTAAAGTCAGAACTACCTCTCAGACACGAGCTACTGCACGACGCTGCCAAAAATCAGGAGCGTTCCGAAGCGCTTTTGAAGCTTGTAGCCGATGAGTATAACCGGGGCATCCGTAATGCGGCCGAGTTACTTTCGGCTGCTGAGCAACGCCTGGGAGCTCGTCGGCGCCTGATCGAGCAAACGCGAGACTTTTACCTAACCGAGGCTCAGCTGACGTCTCTGAGTGGGACCTGAGCAAGCCGCCTCCGCATGGGACATTTTTTGCATAACCTAGGGGTGTGGCGCCCACCGCGCCACAGAAGCCGCGCCGCTCAGTCAATCGCCAGCAAAACTAGCGGCAAATATCTAACAAGTGTCAAATATTTTGACACCCACCGCCCCCAGTGAAGGAGTTCCCCATGAGTGACAAGATCATCAGCATTAACACCGAAGCGCTCAAGGACAAGGCCACGAGTTTAGCTAAAAGCGCCGCCTCAGCTACCCGCGAGCGGATAAGCTCGGCTACTAGCCTCATCTCGGAAAAAACCAAAGACGCTAGAGAAAAAGCCTTGGACAAAGTCCTGAGTCGCGGCATCGCCATCTCCGAGAAGCAACTCAAGGCCCTTAAGCAAGCTAAGTCTAAACTTAGCTAATGTAGCTTAAACAAAAAAGAGACCGTCGACTGGCCGACGGTCTTCTTTTTTTGTGAGTCAGGTGATTCAGTTAAGAACGGTGGACGTCTCAACTAGAGGCTGCTGGCTACTACTCCCCGGCAAACTCAACTCTGGTTGCCAGATCTCAGCCAAGACCTGAGCGGCTTCCGCCTTGGCAGCTAGAACACGACTGCCGTCAAAAGGAGGTATGGCCGTACCACCAAGGCTAATGGTGTTAATTTGGTCGATACCGATGAACCTGAAGATGTCTTCTAGGTACCTGCTCCCATGATTGAGCAAAAGGCCTGGGCCGTCATTGTAGAACCCACCACTCGACTGCACGATGACCAGCTTCTTCCCTGTTCCGGCCAATAGCCCAACAGGTCCCGCTGCGGTGTAGCGAAAGGTTTTACCTGGCACGACGATGTTATCGACGTAGGCCTTAAGCAGCGGTGGTACGCCGAAGTTCCAGAGCGGCAGGCTGACGATATAGCGATCGTACTGCAAAAATTTATCAACCTCGGCGCCCACTTTAGCGAGTGATGCCGACTCTTCCACCGTGAGCGCTGCCTGCTGTTGCATCTTACGCAGTGCACTCAAGTAAGTAGCGTCTAGAATAAAGGGGGTATCGTTGTAAAGATCACGGACGTCAACGGTGACGTCCTCTTGTTTCTTTTGCAGCTCGGCTAGCATGAATTCAGCTACTTGCCGACTCGATGATTGGTCTGCAGGGTTAGGACTGCCGACGATATAAAGCACTTTGGTCATGGGACACCTCCTCAAGGTTCCCAGGGACCTAGCACACTCGGAGCAGGGGCTGCAAGCTGGGCGGTATTACGATGTTACGGCTTGAACGAAGCCAGATAACATGCTAATTTTACGACGGATATCGACCTTCAATCGGGCGTCTGCTGGGAGCTTGGCACAGGAAATGTCGATCCTAGCGGCACGACCTGGCTGAGACGCAGATGATCTATCACCCCGTTAAAATATCCATACGGAGAGCGACCGTCAGCTCCGATCCGCAGTGGTGCGGCCGTCGCGTTGATACGCGCTGTGCCAACTACCCCAACCGTTTGGCTACCAACAAGCTGGCCGTTGACGTAAAACTTCACGTTACCAGCATCCCAAGTCATGGCCACGTGATGGAAGTTTGCGCCTGTGAGAAAATCAAATGAAGTGGTTGCTAATTTCTCCGTCAACGACGTACTGCCACTTGGCGCAACCGTAAAACACAGCCTGAGATTTTGTGATGGATTCGAGGTTCTCTTCAAACTAAAACGCCATCCATAATTACCGCTCGGATCCCCGTTTTTTGATGCGATCACATAATGGTAGTTCTTCGCCGGAACTGTGCTTAGTTTAACAAAGGCATCAATTGCCATTTTAGCAGCAAATAAGTCCTGGGATTGATTGTCGGGTGCGACTAGATGCTGTGATGCACTAGCAGTAAATTGCGCACCGTAGCCAAACTTACCAAGTACATTAAAGGTAGGAGTTGCCGTTCCCGATTGGGATGCATCATTATGCTCCGATCCTGGGAAGAGCGAGCTATCAAGGCCGATAGGACTCCCGGAATCAAAGTTATAAAAGGCTACCGTTTTGTAAGAGGCTTGGTTCCAAGTGACTGAGCCAGGAGTCCCGACGTTGCCAGCTAAATCTGTGCTGCGGACGTAAACGGTACGGGTGCCATTTTGCGTAGTAGTATAGCTAAAAGGAGACGTACAGGTTTGATAGGCAGCTCCGTCCAGACTGCACTGACTGGTCGCTCCCGCTTCACTCGTGAATGAGACCGTGGCCGTTGCATTGAGGTTAGGGTTAGCGGTCACAAGACTCACCGCGGTCGCTGGAGCTTGAGTATCGCGAGTCCAGTTCACACTCACCGGGCTCGAGTAGTAACCATTACGCTCCTGACTTACATCAAGTGCATAGGGACCATCGATGGTCTTACGTACGATAAACGCATAGGATCCATTCGAGCCACAGGCCTGAGTCAAGGAGCCTGCCGGAGCGCTAATCTCGCTACCCAGCACCTGCCCCCCTAGGACGACGTTGACCCCGGGAGTGCAACCACCGGCAATAGTGAGCTCCGAAGTTGCCGTAAGCACGTTTGCCGTGCTCGGTGCCGTGACAGTCGGGGGTGGCGGCAGCGACGTATCGACCAGCCACGTAAACGCCGATCCTGTCGATGTGTTCATGGCCCGGTCTTTTTGCTTCAGGACGTAACTGTAGGTGCCACTCGTCGTGGCCGTGAGGTTCAGCTGGTAGGCACCAGCAACGCAAGTTGTTGGTGTCGCCGAAGATCCTTCAACATACACCTGTGTACCCGTCTCACAGGCACCCACAATTGTCAGTTGTCCACCACCGTTGGTGAATGGATTTTGGCTAGGACTGGTAATAGTGACAATCGCTGGCACGAGTCTATCGACTGTCCAGTCTACCGATACGGAGGATGAATCCCCTCGGGTGGGAGGATCCGCAGAATCTGCCTGCATCAAGTTAAGTACATAGTGGCCGTCGCTAGACTTGCTGACGGTGAAGCTAAACGTAGAGGTTTGACAAGTCTGTGTCAGCGCACCACTCGGCGAAGTGACTTCACTTGCCGTAATGTCACCGGAGAGATTCACAATGAAACCATTCGTGCAGCTCCCGGACACAACCAAGGTATTGGATGATGTCCAGATCGGACTTAAGTTCGGGGATGACAGCACCGGCGTCGGCAGCATCGTCGTATCTTTAGTCCAGGTGACGGCGCTTGCGGCTGATTGGTTGCCAGCACGATCGGATTGAGTCAGCGTGATAGTGTAGGATCCGTCTGTGGACTGCGGGATTGACGCCGCAAATTCGCCAGCGTCTGTGCATGCACCCGATCCAGTGTTAGCGCCACTCCAAGTACCACTCGATGTACCACTCCAGTTGACTGTACTACCGCGCTCGCACTGCACCACTAAAGCAAGTGCGGCGTCACCGGAGCTAACCGCCGCCCCAGCCGGCGTCACCACGCTTGGCGCCAAGGGAGGGATATTGTCAATGATCCAGGTCAGAGCCACGGGCGCGGAAACCGAAGATGTACTCGGATCAGATTGACTTACTTGGAGATCATAAACGCCATCCAGCGACTTGCTCAGCGCGAAACTGTAACTGCCGGACACACACGTTCGGCTCAGGGCCTGCGAAGGATCACTAACCTCTGATGCCGTGACGGCTCCACTAAGAGTCACGGTCGCGTTGGACATACAGCTGCCACTAATCATCAGACTACGAGTCCGGCTATAGAACATGCTGCTCGCCGGACTCTGTATTGCTGGCGGTGACATCACCGATGCACTGCGCACCCACTGGAAGCTCGTCGCAGCAGATAGATTTCCAGCGGCATCAGTCTGACTTAGCGTGTAGTTGTAGGTTCCATCACTGGCTTTTGTGGAATTGAAACTAAACTGCCCGGCACTACAACTAATTGCCATGCTGTCGGCCCCAGAGAGATTCACTTGAGCACCTGGTTCACAAGCGCCCCCCAAGCTGAGACTTGAAGCGCTATCGTAAAATGGCGACTGGCTAGGCTGACTGACGACGGGAGGACTGGGCGGCGCCGTGTCGCGGATCCATGTCACCTGGACGCCAGTCGAGTCCAGCTGCGTTTGCGGGTCGCGCTGCATAACAGAGACTGTGTAGGCACTATCGGTCGTCTTACTGAAACTAAAGCTAAAAACTCCGGCGACGCAGTTGGCGACATTGTTCCCAGCCGTTGGTGCGCTGACGTCCTGAGCGCCTACATGCCCACCGATAACGACTTGCAGGCCGTTATCGCAGGTTCCTGCTAAAGTAAACGCGTTAGTGTTTGAAGACGACGTGCTGGTCCCGGGTTGAGTAATGACCGGCGGATTGGGCGGCGACGCTGGTGAGGACACCGGTGGCGTTACTTGCCCACCAGGCGCGGCTATGGTCCACGAGAAATCAACAGGTAATGAAAAAGGCACCACACCCAGGAGTCCCTGCGCAAATTGCAACCTGAACGTGCCTGCGGCGCTTTTATTGATCTCAAATGCAAAGGCATCCGCAACGCATGGCTGGTAGAGCGCACCAGAGCTCGGCCACTGAACCTCGCTATTACTGACGTCCCCGGTTAAAACCACGTCCAGCCCGCTGACACACGATCCCTCAAACCTGAGAGGCTGTAGGCCGGTGGTCACGCTAGTTCCCTGGGGCGCAAGGATGGCTATCGATGGTGTCGCTGGGAGGTCCCCGCTACCAAAAGATCCCCCACCGCTGCCACCACCACCCGCGTAAATTTCGGTTCCCGAGTCCCTATTGGATTGATCAGACTCTTCGGTGTTGCCCTTGTCTTTTTTACAGGCACCGACCAATAGCCCTGCGGTCAGAGCCATAGTGCCCAGGTCATTCCATAGGTTGTACCTTAGGTACCCGTGCAAGTTCGCCATGGTTTACCCCTGATTGTCTGAAGATATGGTCGGCAAACCGCGATAAAACTTGAGAATTCGATTAAAAACCAGTTATATCAGGTTGTTACGCGTTCTTAATGAGCGGCTAAAAAAGGCCGTAGTCTAGGTTTTACGGAATATGGAACAAGGTGCAGCGGTACGGCTGACCGTCGTAGCCGTCCCAACTGTGCATGATATTAATGTTAGTCGACGTGTAACTTATAAAGTGGTTGTTAACTTCCCAGCCGAATACAACATAGCCGATGCCATTTTGGTAAATCGAGCACGAGACGGATACGATTTTTTGCCAATCAACTCCGTGCGCAAATGTGGTTGAATTGGTTCCTGAAGTGCCTGTAAATACTTTCCACTTTATACCTGCATCACCAGTGGAAATGTAGCCATTGACATGCAACGCTTGCTGCGGAGATGCGGTGCCTATTCCGACGTAGCCAGAATTTGTTATCAACATTTTTGTATCTGCATACGAATTGGTCGCAAAACCGATCGCATCTGAGGACAAAAGCTCAAGGCGTCCAATCCAACGGCTTATGTATCCCGTCGAACCGTCGATGCCGTTATCTAATTTGATTTGAGCTTGTTGGCCAGCAACACTACCACCGATATGTAATGAGGATCCTGGACTTGTTGTTCCAATTCCGACGTTGCCGGTTGTGTCAAATACTGCGCGACCGATGCCTGCAGTGGCGTCGTGTATAATGAGCTTGCCAGACCAGCTTTTGATATCCCATCTTCGCAAAGCACCGCCGGAACCATCGCCTTCAACTACGGAAAATCCTGGATTTCCACCTGGTGAGCTCAGTCCAAGCACAGATCCATTAGGGGTTCCTGCCGGAGTGAAAAAAGAGTTGCCCGTGATTACTAGTCCAGCTGATCCTCGGATTGCGCCACCCACTACATCTAGTAACGATCCTGGAGATGTGGTCCCAATCCCGACGTTGCCGACGGAACTCGTGCCGTTATGTGCAAGAATCACGTTGCCGTTTGAAGCTGCCGATCCTGTGCCAGGGCCGCCATAAGCATAAACGTTGCCACCACTGTTTGCTGCGGTGACACCGTAGCCGGTGCCTCCGGTAAGGTATAGCGATCCACCGTTTTGCCCATTTACACCGCTCTGCTGAGCTGTACCCGATCTGATGGTTAGACTGTTGCCAGCTGTGTTGCTCGTAGTAGTTGCGACACTAATCGTTCGATTAGCGCCTTGTGACATCATGATGTTACCGGTCACTTCGAGTGTGCTTGCCGGCGCCGTCGTCCCAATCCCGACGTTGCCGGATGTGTCGATACGCATGCGCTCGATCTGGGTGGATCCAGTGCCGAAGATCAGTGGGAATGCCTTACCAGTACCGTTCTTCGACGATGAAATGAATGCGAAGTCGCTCGTTCCGAGGCCGCTTACATTAGAGCCAGCACGATCGATGCCCAGTAAGAGATATCCAGCGTTGCTCTGGTCCGGTCCATCGTATGCAACAAACCCAGCGGTGCCGTTGGCAGAGTTTGTATTCGCTTGAATCAACGTTCGAGCTGGGCCGACCACTTGCAGAGCCCGGCTCGGACTCGTGGTCCCAATCCCGACGTTGCCGCCAAGTGTTGTCTATTTAGGTTAGCTTGGTATATACTTGGTATATAAGGGGGAATAGATGCTAATCGATGCGAGCAAAGCGGTTAAGGACAAGCTCCGGAACACTCATGACGTTGATTGGACCGAAGTCGAGGAAGCATTCTTTACATCCGCGCCTCCTTATCTGCTGGATATGCGTCCGCAGCATAAGACGAAGCCACCGACCCAATACTTCATCGCCGAGACTTTTGATGAAAGGTTGCTCAAGGTTTGCTTCACAATTAAAGATGGAACAATCTGGGTCAAATCAGCCTTTGATCCCGAAGAAGCCGACATCATTAGATTCCTAAAGGATGGGGGAAAGATCGGATGCCTGTGAAAAAGAAGAAAGATGATCAAGCCATTGAAATTATCGCCGAGTGGAAGGCATCCAGGCCAGACCTAAAGGAAAAGGCTAAGCGAGTGCGCAAGCAACGAAATCATCAAAAAGGCATTTATATCAAATTTCCCGAGGACCTCCTGGAGAAGATTCAGGAACTCGCACAGCAAAAGCACATCGGCTATCAAACTTATTTAAAGTTTATAATCAGTGAACACATTGAGCGACTTGAGAAAAAATCAGCAAGACGATCATGAAAGAGTATCGTTGCAATCACGCTGCTCTTTTTGACATACTGCCGCTTACCTTGGACAGCCGTCTTAATTATGGATAAGAACACATACTGCCGCTTACCTTGGACAGCCGTCTTAATTGTGGATAAGAACACCTAGAGCAACGACTTGATGTAGTACACGAAACTACGGCCAAGATTAGTCGTCCCTATCATCAGCCCCAACCTTTTCCGCAACTCCGCCTCAGCGACACATCGGCGCATCGGGGAATTGGCTGCATAGGAACGCCTTAAGCTGTGCGGATTCGGCTTCAGCATTCTCAGCTCGACGTTGAAGGTCTGCGATTTGCGCATCTTTTATTGCTGAAAGTGTAACTATTGCTTCAAACCTTAGATCAATTTTATTTTTCAGATCTTTTATCGCTTCAATCAGAATCGGAATGATTTCTGTATATTTTACTCCCAAGATGCCTTCATGCTCCGATACTGCCTCAGGTAAGACCCTTTGGACGTCCTGAGCTATGACTCCGACCCGGCGCGGGTCAGTGTCGGCATCAGTTTTGTATTGGTAAGTAAGCCCACGGAGCTGTAAAGTTTTTTCCAGCGCATCAGAAATGGGTGAGAAATTCTTTTTGAGCCTGATATCAGAGGTTGAGGACCATGTGTTGCCGCCGTTGCCCAACCACACACCAACATTATTTTGATTGTAAACTAATAAGGAGTTGCCTGAGTTTGGGCCAATCTGCCAATAGGCTCCCGCCGTGCTGGCGTTATTTCTCAATCGCAATGGTATCGTGGAGTCTTGGACTTCTAGAGCAGCAGTAGGTGAGGTTGTCCCAATCCCGACGTTGCCAGCCACAACTAACCCATTCGATGGCGCCGAAGTAGCAGCGCTGTAACCAATAGCAGCTCCCCCGTTTACTTGGAGCTTGGATCCTGGTGACGTGGTAGCGATGCCGACGTTGCCAGCCACAACTAACCCATTCGATGGCGCCGAAGTAGCAGCGCTGTAACCAATAGCAGCTCCCCCGTTTACTTGGAGCTTGGATCCTGGTGACGTGGTAGCGATGCCGACGTTGCTCCCAAAATAATTCCTGGCATCGGTATCTGCCTGGTATACGGCATAGTAATTGCCTACGGAACCACCACCATAAGCACCTGATAGATAAAGCGCATAGCTAGTGTTGATCGTCCCGCCTTGATGATAGGGGACGACTCGTATCCCCGCCGCCACATTCGTGGTGCCTGTGGTTAAGGTCGTGTGTCCGTAGATTGCATTAACTCCATAAAGGGAACTCAGGGATCCGGCATCCGAGGCAGAGGTGCGCCTCGCCTGCGGGTAGAGGCTAATCACCGTACCGGTCGATGATGCTCCACTTGCCACAATCGGCGCCACGGCTGTTGTTAAGTTATAGGCACTGAAGTTTCCTGAGTTATTGACGTAAAGGTTGGTGTTGAAATTTCCTGATTCGTTGGCCCCCGCGTCAGTTGCCGTCGACTGAGACTGTAACATGGCGTTCGGATTGTGAGTGCCAATGCCCACTGCTCCGGCGCTGGTGAATCTGACTTTTTCGTCCCATCCTGCCAATTGGGCACCCGTTGCGGTTCCCAAAGCCAGATACCCCGAATAACTGAGGTTGGCACCAGTGCTATTGGTAGCCAGACCTGCTATCTGGCCGCTCGCTCCACGATCGACAAAAATTTCCGGGTAGTTTGAAGCCTTATAAATGTGCAAAGGAGCTGAAGGCGATGTGGTGCCAATCCCGACGTTGCCGTTGGAATCGATCCTCATTCTCTCGGTGCCTGAGTTGGTGCTCGTTGTCGCACCAGTGAAGAATCTCAGCGAGGTTATCGCATTGACCTGTGTGGATCCGCCGCCAATATTCAAAATATTGTCCGTACTCGTAGAGTCACCTATAAGCACGCCAATAGGGGTATTTGCAATGCTATAACTCGGCATGGCAGCCCGAAAATATTTTCGTGATGCATCGGTCCTTGTATTAGAATTCTGATCCGAGCCGATCAAAAGAGCGTAGCCCCCAGTATCCGGATTCGTGACATCAAGTTTCGCGACCGGCGCCGTCGTCCCAATCCCGACGTTGCCAGCCACAACTAACCCATTCGATGGCGCCGAAGTAGCAGCGCTGTAACCAATAGCAGCTCCCCCGTTTACTTGGAGCTTGGATCCTGGTGACGTGGTAGCGATGCCGACATTTCCACTAAAATATCCATTACCACCGGATATTGGCCCAGTGACGCTAATGACTGACGCACCATTAATCGTCGCAGCTGATATGATCGGCGATGCTAGGGTCTTGTTACTCAGCGTCTCCACTGCATTCTGAGTTACTACGACTCCACTCGACGGAAAAGTAGCTGATGAAACGACTCCAGTGCCACCGACAGAGGTCGGGAGCACGCCAGTCACAGCCGCCGCCTGCGATAAATCAATAGCTCCAAATGTTGGCGTACCACCGCCACTCGGCACGACTAAGCTTTGGTACGCAGCTCCCGCTGCGGTGGATAAAAGATTCCCGCCGCTATTACCGATGAGGACGCCGTTATTGGTGAAGCTAGACGCTCCGGTACCACCATTGCCCACAGGCACAATACCAGAACCGATAATCGACGCTGGAAGTGACGGAATATCAGCAAGCGCGAGCGCACCACCGTAATAGATACGACCCTTCGCATCAGTAGCGACCTTGGTGTAAGTTCCAGAGGCAACGCCAGTCGCTGTTAGTGTGGGATTTGGAAAGTTACCCGTTAAGTCGCCACTAGCAGCACCAGTCGGTGCTAGTCCCGAAGCCCAAGATAAAGCTCCGGAGCCATTAGTAACCAAAGCCTGACCGCTAGACCCGTCACTCGCTGGTAAGGTCCACGAGGTTGAGGCAGCTAAAGTGTCGGGTGCTCTCAACGCTACAAAGTTAGTCGTACCCTTATCGTGCATCACCAGTTTGTTGCCTGTAACACCGTTACCACTGATCGTAACATCGCCATTAAACTGGCCGGAAGCCGCAGTTACAGTGCCAGTCGTGTTAACCACCGTCGAGCCGGTGATAAGCGACGCACCACTCATAGTCCCTGCATTGACGATGGGCGAAGCCAAAGTCTTATTACTCAATGTCTCCATTGCACTTTGTGTCACCACCACACCAGTGGCTGGAAACGTCGCCGTCGAGCTTACACCCGTGCCACCCGCTGATGCTGGGAGTACACCAGTCACAGCCGCTGCTTGCGATAAGTTGATCGCTCCAAACGACGGCGTCCCACCACCACTCGATACGACTAAGCTCTGGTACGCAGCACCCGCAGCCGTGGACAAAAGATTACCGCTGCTATTGCCCAATACGACGCCGTTATTGGTAAAGCTAGAGGCTCCGGTACCACCGTTACTCACAGGCACGATACCAGAGCCGATAATCGACGCGGGAAGTGAGGGAATATCGGCAACCGCGAGTGCGCCACCGGAGTATACGCGCCCCTTCGCATCAGTCGCGATTTTAGTGTAAGTCCCAGCTGCTACGCCAGTCGCGGTCAGGGTGGGATTTGGGAAATTTCCAGTCAAGTCTCCACCAGCAACGCCTGTTGGTGCGAGACCCGAAGCCCAAGATAAAGCTCCGGAGCCATTGGTGATCAATGCCTGACCGCTAGTCCCATCAGTCGCTGGTAAGGTCCAGGAGGTCGAGGATGCTAATGTATCCGGAGCTCTCAACGCTACAAAGTTAGTCGTACCATTATCGTGCATCACCAGCTTGTTGCCAGTGACACCGTTGCCACTAATCGTGACATCACCATTAAATTGGCCGGCAGCCGCAGTTACAGTGCCAGTCGTGTTAACCACCGTAGAGCCGGTGATAAGCGATGCACCACTCATAGTACCTGCATTCACAACGGGCGAGGCCAAAGTTTTATTACTCAATGTCTCTGATGCACTTTGCGTCACCACCACACCAGAGGTCGGGAATGTTGCCGTCGAGCTAATCCCAATACCACCGGCCGTAGTCGATAGCACTCCAGTCACAGCCGCCGCCTGCGATAAATCAATAGCTCCAAATGAGGGCACGCCGCCCCCACTCGGGACGACTAAGCTCTGGTGGGCAGCTCCCGCAGCAGTGGACAAAAGATTGCCACTGCTATTCCCAAGTACCACACCGTTATTAGTGAAACTTGAAGCCCCTGTACCACCGTTACTGACTGGCAGGACACCACTGGTGATACTCGATGCTGGTAGCGGCGGGATGTCACTGACTGAGAGTGTCGCGCCTAAGTAAACGCGGCCTTTTGCATCCGTCACCACCTTCGTGTACGTCCCAGCTGCCACACCTGTGTTGGATAGAGTGGCCGCTGCACTGCCAGGACCTGCAGCCGTGACGTCGCCGGTGAGTCCGCTTAAATAACTGCCTGCTGCCTGCTTGCCACTAAATGCCTGGTAATCCGTGTTAGAGATCAGACCAGCTGTCACCGTGGCACCAGCCGATGCCAGAGGGATACTCAGCGTATGGATATTCGCGGTTGAGTTAATTGCCGGTGCTGTACCGCTACTTGTGACCGTAAAGGTCTGGCTGTTACCCGTCTGGCCGTTGAGACTGGAGAGACCTGAGCCTGATACACCTAGGGATCGTGACTGCGTGCCGTCCCAGAATTTAATTTGATTAGAGCTGGAGTTGTACCAGGTCTTACCCACGTCGGGGGAGCCGGTG
>VGTI01000008.1 GCA_016874735.1 Deltaproteobacteria bacterium | reverse complement strand
ACCAGCCGGCGCCGATCGTCGACTTGGCGAGTTGCGATAAAATCGTATCTTGTGGATTAGGGGCTAAGTGATAGGCGTGGGAAAGAAACGTGATCCCAAGAAACATGGTCGTTAGAAGGCCGCTCATGACGAGCATGGTTTGAGCGGCGTGTTTAGATTCGGGCGCCTTAAATGCTGGAACACCGTTCGATATTGCCTCGACGCCAGTCATCGCTGAACATCCAGAGGCAAAAGTCTTCAGTATTAAAAACAGACCTAAACCCTCAACAGCAGCGGGCGGGTTCACCACGGCCGCAGCAACTGGAGATCCAAATAGTAGCTTGAAAGCTCCTATCACTAGCATTGTCAAAATGGACCCGATAAAGAGAAAGGTGGGAACAGCAAATATATTTGCTGAGTCACGAATGCCGCGCAAATTTACCAACGTTATGATCACAATGCAGGCAACACCCACCTCTACATTCCAGGCTGCCATAGCTGGGAGGGCCGACGTTAGAGCGGCTACCCCCGAGGACACCGAAACTGATACAGTAAGGACGTAATCAATAAGTAAAGCTGCCGCAGCGACTAGCCCAAAGTTGCGACCCAGATTGTCAGCGGCAACTGTGTAGGCGCCCCCACCATTAGGGTAGGCAAAAATCGTTTGACGGTAGGACACCGTCACGATCACAAGTAGAGCAACAATAGCTAGGGCGATCGGAATGTTTGCCGCAAAAGCCGCAACACCCGCGGCACTAAGAGTGACCAAACTCTCCTCGGTAGCATAAGCAACAGAAGAGAGGGCGTCCGATGACAATACAGCTAGGGCCTTAGGTCTCGTCAATCGCTCGTGAGAGGCCTCGGACGTGGCAAGTGGGTCTCCTAGCACCAGGTGTTTTAACTGTCGCAAGCGACCCATAGAATCAGCCCTTAATTTGTGGTTGTGAGATCGAAGGCGAGCATTAGGCTGCTCAGATAGTTAAGTATCGACGACCCACCCCGACTTTTTAAGTAGCTTTTACCTATGTACTGATACCCAGATGCTATTTATCAAAGGGGCCGTAATTGGCGAATATAAAGGAGGTGAACGTACACCACACATTGGAGCCACAGTCTATGTCAAATCTCCTGTCCCTCTATTTAAGTCAAAAAATTAGGTTGAACGCCCTCCCTGGAACCATAAGTAATAGAAACAAAAGACAAAATAATAAAATGAATGGCCCCGTGTTCGTTGCGACCCAGGTGCCCCAGTATCGAGAGGAGCTTGACCTAGAAGAACGTTACCGAGTGGAGAGCCTTACCCGAGATCGCTACCTAGAGACCTTTAAACTGCTACAGAGCGTCTCAAATGAGTACCAGGACATGGCCGCATTTATTGCGAAGGAGATCGAAACTAGATTTTTAGGCCGTATTTCACTTCTCGATGTTGGTGCCGGATCCGGTCACCTCATGAAAAAACTTGGTGAGATATACAATTTAGCGAACATTTCTCGTTACGTCGGAGTCGAGCCTGATGCGACTGCTGCGGCTTCATTAATCCAATTTTGGCAAGCGTATCCGACCGTGCAGAGCGTTGTCGATGTAGAGCGCTTTGATCAAGCTAGGGGTAGTGATCTTCAGCAGAAATTTGATGTCGTCTTGTTTTCACACAGCTTGTACGGCATGAAGGACCCCAAGAGAGCGTTGGAGGAGGCCAAAAAGCTGCTGAATCCTGGTGGTGTAATCATCGCCATAATCAATACACCGATTGGACTTGTAAAATTCTTTGCTGCAATTGAGCCCTATCTTGATCGAAATACAGCTGCTATTGAAAACTTCAACTTTGACAGCCAAAAATTGGCCGCAACTCTGCGCCAGCTAAATTGTAATTTTGAGGCTACACCCATCGTTACAAACTTTGACCTTACTTCTCTTTACGAGACTACGGTTGAGTCTGATCAAAGGCGACAAGAATTTCTGTCTTTTGCCACCCTGTGTGAGATTGCTAAAGCACCGCTGCCTGTTCGTGAAGATGCAGATTTTTTACTTCGCGCCAGCTGCATGAAAGTTGGGACAAAAACCATGTTACCGCAGCCCATGGCAGGATTTGTTATCAAATGAAAATAAAAAGAAGCGGCGGTAAATTCGAGAGATCGAGTTTACCGCCGTTTTCTTGTCATCTCTCACCAAACTGTAAAAGTGAAGATTCTACTGTTCAAGGAAATCGAGACTTTTGCCATAGGTTTCCCGCATCATAAAGCCCGCGACGAGTCCAAATACAAGTACAATACCGGCTACCGTTAGGGCCGCGTCACGCATCCCAATCTCAGGTCTAAGGAACTCCAAGCTGAGTGTCATGGGAATGACTAGCGCTCTAACTAAATTTGGTACAGTGGTAGTGACGGTTGCACGCAAATTGGTACCAAACTGCTCAGCAGTCGCTGTGATCAGCAGCGCCCAGTATCCAGTAAAGTAACCGAGGACAAAAAGGATAGCGTAGTAGGACCAAGGTGTCCCGTTCCTGTGCAGTAAGAATCCAAGTGTGAACACGGTACTGCCAAGTAGTGATAGGAGGATAACTTTCTTTCGTGAGGCCAATTTTTGACTTAGGAATCCGTTAATAAGATCCCCGATAAGATACCCAGCTGTTGAGACTACAATCGCTGTTGAAACCTGCAGTTCTCCGGTTACGCCAAGGCTCTTGCCGATTTCCGGGGCAAATGCTGAAAGGATTCCACTCATGAACCAGAGAGGCCCAGCGGCGAGAGCGCAAGCTGCGAATCGCACGATGCGATTTTTGTCGCATAGCATCCTTAAGTCACCGCGCTTCACGGCGCTACCTTTGCCCTCCAGATGGTGAAACAACTCAGAATCAAGGGTTCTCATTCTCAGTGCCAAAAGGCAAAATCCCATCAAACCACCTATTACATAAGCATTTTGCCAGGTACAAAGCTCGCCGATCGTTGCGGACATGACGACGCCTAGCGAGCCAAATGCTGCGATAATGGCGGCGGCGTAGCCTCGGTGCTCCGTCGGCAGTGCTTCGCTGACTAATGTGATGGCTGCCCCTAGTTCGCCGGCGAGCCCGAATCCGGCTAAGAGACGCAGGGCTCCGTAGGTCTCTATGTTTGTGGCCCAAGCATTGGCAAAGTTTGCCACGGAATAAAGAAGAATCGATCCGAAAAGTACGGAGCTTCGACCCTTTTTGTCACCAAGCATGCCCCAGAAAAAGCCACCGACAAGCATCCCAATCATTTGGAGATTGATCAGTAGCACGCCCTTTGCAAGCAGCTCATCACCATGATAACCAAGTGTCTCAAGACTCGGCCTACGTACCAACGAGAAGAGAATCATATCGTAGGTATCGACCAGGTAGCCTAATGCAGCGACAATAACGTTTGGATGTAGGAGGCTCTGCCTGAGCCCTCCGTATAGGCTTGGTCCTGACTCAATATCACTTGCAACCATTGCCTGAGTTTGCATGAGTATTCCCTTCATCAACTGCAAGGTGAGATGCTCTCGGAGCATGTTCCACACGCGGCATGCAGTTCTTATCTTCGGGAATATTGCGACGAAGGTGAAATATCGACTAACGATAAATTAATCGTCAAAAACTATTGAAGCGAAATGAAGTCAGGCGCCACGTAGACGCCTAACTATGCGTATTGGTAACGAGATTACTCGCCTCTAACTTCGGTGCAAACCTTAGCATAAACACCCAGAATCGATGTCAGCTCGTAGTCGACCGAGGCAATTTTTTCAATGCCAGCACTCTTTTGAGCCGTCGAGATCGAGTTGTCACCCCAACCAACAACGCCAAGTACGTTTTGTCCGCAGGCCTTGCCGAATTTACCGCGCTTCATCGATACGCCAGGGGCGATGGGCCCGTTGACACTGGTATAAAGGCATCCTGAAGGTACAACACCGCCATTAGCGCCGCCGCCGCCCACACTTATACATCCAGTCATAAGAAGGGGGGAAGCCAGAGCAATCAAAGCGAGGTTACGGGAGAAAGAAAACATGGAATGCTCCTAAATAAAAAATATACTTTCTATGATAGCAGTGCGGCGAAGATACTTTCAAGTTAGCGAGAGCATTCCCAAAATTTAGAATTTACTGTCTTCGCCTAGGCTAAGGTCCTGTAAGCCTCGACGCAGTCTAGTTCTGCGATCATCATTTCGACGATTAGCAATCTCGCCCGCACTGTAGATGTTTGCCGTGTAGAAAGTGGCCGCAAGAGTGCCCCATCCAATTGCGGTAGCTGGCGAATAGCCTGGGATCTTTTGCGATTTTTTCCACGAATCATAAGTCAGGTAAAAAAGTGCGCTGTTTACTATGAGTGACGATGCAGCCACCGCGTACTCACCGCTGTATGCATGTCCCAGGCCTGGGATCGCGGCCAAGAGAGAGGCAACGCGACTGCTGTATGGTTTCTCGGCTTCAAAGGTGCGTATCAGCTCCTCGGATCTTCTAGCTAGCTCCTTGTAAGTCGGAGCACTTGATTTTGACGTCACCACGGCCTGATACTGGACCATTGCCTCTTCAAGTCTGGACTGAGCTGCTAAGGCAGTGCCCAGTAGCAAGCGTGACCGAGAGAGCCTCTCGGCAAGTGATGTAGCTTGATTTGCAGATAAATGATTTGTCGTGCCTGGCGTCAAGGTATCGCTAAGAGTTGACTCAGCAGAGTGATAAGCGTCCATTTGTATCAGAGATTTAGCGAGGAGTACCTTGGCGTCGATACACTCAGCCGGATCAGTAACAGTAGTTTTAGTATCCCCGAAACAAGGTGAGGCGATAACAGAGCTTAAACGCCCACTGATCACAGCTTGGGCCTCGTTGAACTTACCCTGAAGGTAGTAAGAGTCCGCCAACTTGAGTTGTAAGTTGAGGGGAGCGGCCGGTCCGATAAGAATTAGTGCCCTCTCAAACTCCTCGGAGCTACGCGAAAAGTCTCTGGCTTCGTAAAATCTTTGGCCAAGATCCAGGTGATGCGAGGCCCAAATCTTACTGTCTTCTGCCAGTGCAGTTAAGGACTGCGCACTCACTGCGAGCAAAATAAAAATGATTCGACACAAAATCTGCCACATCTTGATTCACCTAATTCACGGGGTCAAAAACTCGCCAGCGGCCCAAATGATAAACTAACCGGTAATTGCCACTAGATTCAAAATCGAAACTTTCCTCAAGGAGCCTCTCAGCCGTCATCCAGAGCCCTTTAAGAATTCCATGTTTCCTAGTCGCAAGAACGCAGTACTCAGAGCAGGTCGGATAATGTGGGCAGCGCGGACCATCGGCAGCGGAAATCAGCGACCACACTCTCTGGAGTACTGGTCTAATCGGCGTTGAAGGCCCTGCCGGCGCCTGTCTGTTTGAACTCTGCAGAGATGCGGAGCTTTCGATAGTAAGATGATCGAGGGGGTGCCAGACGCGATCTTTGACCTTCTTTATGCTCTGCTGCATAAGAAGCGCCGGTGAGCGTCCGCTTCTAAAGATCGTGGCAGTGAGGGTCTCTGTAAGTCCAGCTGTGGCATGAGCCCTTGCCTCACATCGCGATAATGCCTGATCAACCACTTGACCGACTTCGCTATAGCTGACGAGACGCCACCGCGTAAAACCGGAGCGATTACCCGCGTGCTCAACGATATCCATATTGGCTGGAACCGGTCCAAGTGGCATTGACGAGGCGCGACGAAAGCGAATACGCCGCCATGACTCGGGATAATCCTCACGCACTTGAGCGGACTGCGGTGACTGCCAAAATATTTTCAGAGCACTGAGGTAGGGAATCGGAAGTCTGAAAAAGTCTGAGTCAGCTAGATAAAACGGAATAATAATACCAAGGTGGGGATCGATCACTGAGACTACTGGTAGCTCCTTGCTCAGCAAATATTGTTCTCGTCCGCCAGTCAACCTGATCGCGCAAAGACGGCTATGCTGCTGATCAACTGTCACTGACCACTCTTGGAGCTCAATTGATCTCAGCAGCGAAGATTGATCTGGTGACTGACCTGTTTCAGAGATCCAACTTAAATTAAATTTGGTCGGCCAAGTTGCACCAAGGGTGGTGTGTGCCGATAAGATTAAGAGCAAGAATGGTAGTAACACCACGGCTTTTCCTATCTTAAACGGGTGCGGCTGCGTGAAGTTTCTTCGCCTTCTTGTCAAATCGCGCAATGAAAGGACATTTTTGACAGAGCTCCTCGCGGAGTACACCCAACTGAAAACCAGAGCGTATACGCTCCGCACGATCGCTGCCAAGAATATCGTTCAGAGGTTGTGTGAAACTGTTACCCAGATTAATCACCGCCTCTTTATCAAGGCAGCAAGGGACCACTGTTCCGTTGGCGTGGATACCAAAGTGACTACTCAGACCGTGACAGAATCCCTGCTCCGATCTTTTAGGCAGTGCTGGCGATGGCCACACAAATCGTGAATCAAAATGAGCGGAAAGGCGGCCGCGGAGTCGCGCCTGCTTACGACGCTTGATATTGATTGCAGCTGGAGATAGGTCAACTTTATAGCGATCTTCAAGAATCGCACGAATTCGCTGATTGCTTGGTGCAGGCTCATCGCCCACTTTGAGATCCCAGAGCCGAAGATTTATGTAAAGGTCTGGCCTAACCTTTTCCGCCTCGTCGGCAAAGGAGAGAATCCGCTCCAAATAGGGATCCACCTCTCTCGTCGGAAAGTTCGCCTCAAAACTGTGCACTGAAATATTCACTTGGCGCAATATAGGCGAAAGTAACAGGTCTTTGCGAGAACCTGTGAGTAGCACACCATTAGTGGTCAAATTGATTGGTAATCTTGCCCTGGTGCAGATATCGATAATCGATGCTAGCTCGGGATGATTGAGGGGCTCCCCCATTAGATGGAGGCAAACCTCGTCGACTAACGGGGCAATCTGCGGGGCTAACGTCGCAAACTGTTCAGCAGTCATGACCTGCTTTTGCCGCTCTACCTCAGGGCAAAAGTGGCACTGCAAGTTACATATGTTGCTTATTTCGACGTAGGCACGCCTGTAATTAGGCATAATAGTGGACACACTTTAGAGGGGCGGAGAGACTAAGTCCCTCACGCTAGCGGGTGAGCAGGCGCGAGGGAGGTCACGCAATCACTTCTTGAAGTATGCTTTGAGACCATCTTGCGTGGTCTTCATCGACTTCTCGCCTTTTTTCCAGTTGGCTGGGCAAACTTCGCCGTGCTCTTCCGTGTACTGAAGAGCTTCGACAAGGCGCAAGAACTCATCGATGTTACGACCCAGTGGCAGGTCATTGATCGTTTGCTGACGCACTTTGCCAGTTTTGTCGATGAGGAATGCGCCGCGCAGTGCAACGCCATCGTTAGGAATCAGCACGTCGTAATCGCGAGCGATGGTCTTATTGATGTCAGAGATGAGGGGATACTTGACGCCCTCGATACCGCCATCTTCGCGCTTGGTGTTGAGCCAAGCCAAGTGCGAGAACTTACTATCGACCGATACGCCGAGGACCTCAGTGTTCAACTTCTTGAACTGCTCCAGTTTGTCTTGGAACGCGTGTAGCTCCGTCGGGCACACGAAGGTGAAGTCGAGTGGGTAGAAGAATAGAAGGACGTACTTACCACGGTAGTCAGACAGGCTGACGGATTTGAAATCACCGTTGACTACGGCCTCTGCTTTAAACTCGGGGGCATTCTTTCCGACTAGAACGGACATCGATTAGTCTCCTTAAAATTGAGCCACCTGTGGCCGATAAAACCAAGTACCGAATCCAAACACGGTGGCCCTAGATTGTCAACGATCACGCCTCGTGCATATGGGGATATGCATATTGCGTGGGTGGAACGAACGTTTCCTTGATCGTACGCTGACTCATCCAGCGCACCAGGTTAAGTTTGCTGCCAGCTTTATCATTAGTGCCGGAGGCGCGGGCCCCACCAAATGGCTGCTGCCCAACGACGGCACCCGTAGGTTTATCATTGATGTAGAAGTTACCTGCAGTCTGCTCTAGTGCCGTCGTCAGTTTGACAATCGCCTGGCGATCTTGGGCAAAGATGGCACCCGTTAGAGCATAGGGAGAGGTCTCGTCGGCGAGTTTCAGCGTCTCGTCCAATTGCTGGTCGTCGTAGACGTAAATCGTCAGCACCGGACCAAAGAGCTCCTCGCTCATGGTACGGAATTTGGGATCTTCCGTCACAACGACGGTCGGCTTGATGAAGTAGCCAACAGAGTCGTCTGTCTCTCCACCAACGAGGATCTTCGCTGCAGTCGACTGCTTAGCGTAATCGACGGCGCCTTTGAGCCGCGCAAAGGCACGGCTATCGATCACTGCGGCTAGGAAATTCGTGAAGTCGGCAGGATCTCCCATCTTGAGACTGCTGACCTGGCTCACCAAGTCGTCCTTAACTTTGGCCCAGAGACTGCGTGGCACGTAAGCGCGCGACGCCGCACTGCATTTTTGCCCCTGATACTCAAAGGCGCCGCGCACGAGCGCGGTGACCAAGGCCTGAGCGTCGGCCGACGGATGGGCAAAGACAAAGTCCTTGCCGCCAGTCTCGCCTACCAGGCGCGGATAGGTGCGGTAGTTGTTGATGTTCTGGCCGACGGTCTGCCACATGCTATTGAACACCGCTGTGGATCCCGTGAAATGAACGCCAGCTAAGTGCTGATTGGCAAGCGCCTGTGCACTAATAGCGACGGGATCTCCGCTAATCATGTTGACGACGCCGTCTGGTAGCCCGGCCTCACGCAGTATCTGCATCCCAACCCAGGCGCCAGCAAGTCCGGTGGCCGCTGGCTTCCACACCACGCCGCAGCCCATGAGGGCTGGGGCCGTTGGCAAGTTGAGCGCAATCGACGTGAAGTTGAAGGGGCTAACAGCAAAGACAAAGCCCTCAAGCCCACGCCCCACTGTGCGGTTCCACACACCGGCTGGCGAAATTGGCTGATCACGGTAGAGTTCCGTCATGAAATGCACGTTGAAGCGCCAGAAATCTGCGAGCTCACAGGCAGCGTCAATTTCAGCCTGATAACAAGTCTTGCTCTGGCCGAGCATGGTTGCGGCATTCATGACCTGCCGGTATTTACCACTCAAGAGATCGGCAGCTTTAAGAAATACGGCCGCTCGGTCTTGCCAAGCTAAGCGTGACCACTCTTTTTGTACGGTAACGGCTGCGTTGATGGCCGCGTCCACATCCGAGGACGTCGCATTGTGGAACTTAGCGATCACATGCTGATGCTTGTGCGGCATCGTGACCTGGCCTGCGGCCTGTGAGCGGACCTCTTTGCCTTTGATGACCAGCGGGATATCGACCTGATCCGACGATTGCCTCTTGAGTTCGGTCTTGAGCGCGGCACGCTCTGGACTACCAGGGGCATAATTGAGAACCGGTTCGTTGACTGGGGGGGGAACTGTGAAAAGCCCGTTGGCCATGTTCATCCTCGCAAGCAGTTAAGACCTGGGCGCATTCTAGCGTGACTTGGCCAAAAGGCAACGCCCCTGTGCTTGAGACCGGAGGCCAGACAGTGCGGTAAGTTGGGGGAGATGGGGTAGAATGAAATGATCCATCCTCACATCCAGTCCCATTCAACCATGGAACCACCCGACCTTGCTCACGTTGTCACGGCTGCTATCGCTATCAATACTGCTGAGCGCAGGTGGCTTAGCCTCTGGTGATTTTGTTGCGGTTGCCGCTGCCAAGGCCCAGTCCCAGGCCAAGGCGACCAAGACGGGTGTGAGCACTAAGACATGGGCGGGGCGTCCAAGGGGCAAAGGTGCAACGGCAGTGCCTCAGGCACAGGCCCCAGCAGTCGCACCCAAGCCGGTAAATGCTCCGGCGCCTGTAGCTCCGGCATCATGGACGGCGCCTGGTCAGGATGAAACCGAGGCACGTGAGTGGCGTGGCGAGCGCTTTGCTAAAAAACACGGCGGCCTTTTTGTTGGTCTGTCCCTGCAGCAACTAGCCGGTGGCAAAGGCCGGATCCCGGAGGTCCGCGTCATCGTCACCGACATCCAGCAGAGAGAGACGCATCTTCTGCGTCTGGATCCGAGTCGCCTGAGTGCAGCCGCACCGGGACAGATGTTCATTGCCGCAACAGGTAAGTACGCGATTAAGCGCATTGAAGTGATCGACGGTAGCGGTATTAAACGTAGCTGGAGCGGTGGTGACGATAGCTTCAAGTTTGCCGTCAAGAGCTACTGCCTTTCTAACCTAGGACGGTGGACCTTTACGCCCCAGGGTGCCAATGGCCTTGCGGTGACTTTTGAGTCCACTCCCAACACCTTCAAGGAACTGGGGCGGAGTCGCGAGGACAACAGTGTAGCCGCCGTCATTGATGGTACCTCCGGAGCGGTGCAGGCGATCTTTGCTGGCAAAAAAGCACTCTTTGGCGCGACCTCTGCCACCGATGGTAAGGGAGCCCCGAGTGGCGCCGGCGCGCGGCAGGACGTATCTGCATCTGGCCAGCTGGCAGGTTTACGTCTTAATGAATGGCACGGTGAGTACTTCGAAAAGAGTCGGGGGGCGTTTTTTATCAGCCTGAGCCTCCAAAACTTTCGCGGTGGTTTTACCAGCGAAGTCCAGGTCTATATGACCGACCTTTTGCACAACAATCCGGTCATGGTTAGCTTAGATCCGAGTCGTCAGCCAACATCCGTTGCTGGCCAGATTTGGATCGCGGCGACGGGCAAATACCGCCTCGATAAGATTGAGCTCGTCGATGGCACTGGGGCTAAGAGAACCTGGATGGGCGACGCCGATCAACAGCGCTACTCCGTGAAAAAGCAGTGCCTCTCAAACCTAGGAAGATGGATTGTTAGGCCCCAAGGTGCGGACGGACTAGCACTTACCTTTGAGCCCATTGCCAATCCCTTCAAAGAGCAGGGCAAAGATCGCAAGGATAGCTCGGTGGCAGCCGTGATCGATGGTAAGACTGGACTCGTGCAAGAGGTTTTTGCCGGCAAAAAGGCGATCAATAACGCCGAATCTGACAACTCCACGACGAACGAATTGCGCCGCAGCATCACGTTTACGCGTCAGATTTCCATGTTTTATAAGCTAGACCTCATGCGTCACAACTACCATGCCAAATCTATTGCCGCGATCCTTAACGCCAACGATGCGTCGGTGCGTCGGTGCTACACGGATCGACTCGATTTCAATGATAATTTGCGAGGTACTTTGAGCTTTACCTTTCTTCTGTCTAAACAATCAGGGACTATGGCCAAGCTTAAGCACACGGGCGGCTCGGCAAACGATCCGAAGTTAGCGGAATGTGTCTATCTAGCGCTCTCCAGTATGCAGTTTCCTGTTCCGGATAATATGGTGGGCGAGTTGGTTTATACTTACGACGTAAAATAGTTATAATTACTGAGCTACTGCAGAGGCAGGCACTTCATAAGGGGGGCAAGGCGGTGACCAATCAACAACCTAATCTGGGGCAAAGAGAGCCGCAGCCGTTATCCCAGCCTCTCAGCCAGCCGCTGTCAGAGATGACACCTGGGGGCAAGGCTAAGCGCAGGGTTCGTAACTTTGTCCTGCAGCCCTTGCAGCAAATTAAGATTGGCCTTTATTCCATCATCTTGTCGCTGCTTTTTGCCGCGGCACTAGCGTGGATTGTGTACTACAACTTTGCCGGCCTGGTGAACTCAGTGGTACTCCTGACGGACGCAGAGGACGAAGTCAGAGAGCTATTCATGGACTATTGGCGAGGGACACAGATTTGGGTGTACGGGTCGTTCTTTTTGTATATCGTATCGACTGTGACGCTGTCGATTCTGTATACGCACAAGTTGGTGGGGCCGACGATTGCGTTTAAACGTCATCTCAGAGCTCTGCGCGAGGGGCGATTCAACTCGCGGACTTATTTGCGTAAAGGTGACGCTTTTTCCGAGGTTGCTCATGAGCTCAATCGTTTATCCGAGCAACTAGAGCGCAGCTACAACAAAGAACCAAAAAAAGATTAAGTTTAGTTAAAGCCCGCCTATGGCCAAGACCTCTGAGTCCAAAAGTGAATCCGCCGATCGGCTAGTCAACGACTGGTTTCTGACGGCTATCGTCCATGACGGCCCAGTCGCTTCATGCTTGGATGCTGTCATTGCCGAGCTCGATAGTCGCCGTATGTTTGTCGATACGATACGCAAGTCACTTAGCGGCGAGACTCTGCAAGTTGATGCAGTGACTGATCTCAGTCAAAGGATCCGTGCACTCGAAAATACACTGAGATTTAGACTCCCAATGCTGACGGTGGAGCGTCCTAGTGCGTGGTTCAGGGCGCCAGCTGCGACGACCACGGGTCCCTTTCAGGCGGCCTTGCTTAGTGAACCGGTGTTTGCTCCCTACGACGGAGCACTTGTCTCGCAGGTTGAACAAGCTTTAGTCAAATCCTGGCAGATGCGGGACGCGAGCAGCTTACCATTCGCTGAGGATCAACCTTGCCTATGGACAACCTTACTTAGACACAACGCGCGTTTAGAGCAGATTTGTAAGTTACCGGTGCCGTTCGTCGGTTTGCGGCTTGATGAGTTACCCGACGGCTTACCGACGGAACTACAATGTCGCTCGGTATGTTCCTTTCTCACCAACGTCCGCGGTGAGCTGATAGCGGCACGTGAGCGACTCAGCAATTGCTATCAGCAGCTGCGCGAGTGCAGTCTACGTCTTTGGTTAGTCCAGAGGCGCGAGGCCATGGAGCAAGACGTGCGCCGCCAGCGCTCGCAGCGCGGGGCGCAGGATATTCGTGACGAGTTTAGGCGGCGACGTTCACAGGCGTCTACCGCCGCGCCTTTGCTCGCACCGGCTGATCTTGAAGCATTGCGCTTCATGGGGTTCGCTGCATTACCTGCTCCAGGTGATCTGCGGCAGCGCTATATCGCCATGGCTAAAAAGCTGCATCCCGATCTCCAGGGTGGTGATGACCAAGGCTTCAAGCTGTTAGTCAATGCCTATAATAGACTGACGGCAAGAGTTGAGGCGTGAACCCTCCTAACTCGAAAAATGCGTCCGCAGTTTATCAGGACCGTGTTCTTGCCCATGCGCGCCAACCGGTTGGGTATACCGAGTCTCTGGATGGCGCAGCATCACGCACAGTCACCAATCCTCTCTGTGGCGACGAGGTCACTGTCATGGGGCGCTGGGACGCAGGGGGCAAGCTGCAGCTCGGTTTTCACTGCCGCTCCTGTCTCCTCTGTAAGTCCAGTGCCTCCATCATGGTCAGTAGCCTCGCGGGTAAGACCAAAGTCGATGCGCAGAAGCTGGTTGCGCTCTTTCAGACGTCCTATCAGAGCATGGATCCTGAGCAAGCGACGAAATTTCAAGGCGATTTGCGGGCTATTTTTGATTTGCAAAGATATCCAACGCGCATGACTTGCGTGCTCCTGCCATGGGACGCCGTATCTAAACTGCTGTATAATTAGATTATAAATTGGTTTAGTGGAGGATTCTTTCCGATGGGCTACATGCGCCGTTTTGCCCCCATGTTTGCGCTGTTTGTTGCCTTTGCTTGTCATAACGATCCGAGTGGTAAAGATGCGGATGTGAATGAGAAGAGTAAAGTTTGCGTCGCCGCAGGTGCAACTCTTAGTGCGACCACCAATGAGTGCGAATGTGCCGGCGGCTCCAAGTGGACGGGTAGTCGCTGCGACAGTGAGGCTGGTAGCAAGGACAAAGCGCAACTCACCGAGGCCCAACCAGCGACACTCGCGCCGCAGGTATCAACACTGCGTGAAGTCACGCCAGCTACACTGTTGCCTGAAAATAAGGCCAAAGATGGGCGCAGGAGTGGCATAGCAAAAACGGACAAAGCTGATGCGCAAGTCCAGTCACTCACGCCGCATCAATTGGCCGCGCTTAAAACTAACTGTGAGAAAGCTCACGCAAAGTGGATGGGTGGTGAATCCTACTGCTTGTGCCCCGAACATAAAGTCTTGGTAGGCGCTAAATGCCAGGCCATACGCAATCAGGTCTCTGATGCGGCGTGCACGAGCGCGGTGCGTCCCGGACGCTGGAGCAAAGGTGACTGTCGCTGCAGTGGCGGCGAAACTTTTATACCCGAGCGCGGCGGATGTGTGGCAGCCAAGAGTGTTGCAGGGAACACGCTCAAATTCACCTGCGAGAACGGTCTCAACAGTGGCAAATGGGACGATAGTAAAAATCGGTGCAACTGCCCATCGGGTCGCATTTGGTGGCACGAGTCTTGTGCTTTAATGTCGCGTTTGAGTTCGTCAAAAATTTGCGAAAGTGAATTTCACGGTGGCAGTTGGGACGGTGTGCAGAAAAGATGTCAGTGTCCCAAGGGCAGGATGTGGCTCAATCAGAGCTGTCTCGATCCCCACGCGCTACCCAGTCGCAATGTATGCGAGAGTGAGTGGAACCGCGGCACCTGGAATCAAAAACGCCAGAGCTGTGCCTGTCCGCGCGGTGGGCAGTGGAACAGTAAAAATCTCACCTGCACACGTCGTGCCGGCTGAAGTTAGCCAGCACTGGTGCAGTGACTCAGCCGTTGATTGCCTTCATGATCTCTTGGATCATGCCGCCACCCTGAGCTGCCAGAATGATGGCGACACCCATAAGCGATTCGCCTGCGATGAGACCAGACGATACGGTGACTAAGTAACGATCCGCTGTCTCTGGTTTCTTCTTCATCAGACGCCAGGCTAGGAAGCTGCCGATAAACATCGAAAGGCAGTTAAAGGCAGGGATGACGCCAGCGATACCTAGTCCAGTTGCCGAAGGTAGCCACTTGCGGTAACGCTCTGGCAGGTAGGCTTCGCCAAGAGCCAGGAACACGCCAAGCAAAGCGCCAACGATCATGGCGGCCAGCGCCCCAGCCGGCAGAGAGCTAACGCCCTTAGCCAGCATTTCGGCAACACCAGCCCAAACTTTTGCGGATGGGGCCGGCATAGCCGCGGTACCCAGCAGCTCGGGCTTAACGACGATGGTATAGACCGGCACTGCCAGTAAGCTACCAGCAACGACACCAAAGAGCTGAGCGATCGTTTGCTGCCGCGGGTTCGCACCCAGCAAATAGCCTGATTTGAGATCGGTCAGCAGGTCGGCAGCGTGTGATGACGCTCCCGCAGTGATCGATGCCGTCATGAGGTTGGTGCTCATGTTCGAGGGAGCGATGATGCCGTAGGATAACTGGGTGATTTTACCCATCGCGCCAATCGGCGTAACATCCGTCTCACCAGTTGCACGCGCCGCCACGATAGCTAGAAAAAAGGTCATCACAACGGCTAGAATACCCATCCACCACGCGATACCAAACCACGCATGGCCCAGATAGACGGAGGCACCTCCTGCAATCAGGGTGCCCCACACAAACCAGGACGTCGGCACTTCGATGTGTGCCAAGGGATCGACCGGACCCGAGTCTTTGTTAAAAGCTGCCTTCAGTCCCGAGAGTGCGCGCAGGATTGTGCGCCATTTAAGGCCCAAAGATACCATACTGGAGGTCACCATCAACGCTGTCGATGGCCACAGAGTCCACGAGACTATGCCCTTGTAGCCAGGCTCGACGATGTTGTCGGCGAGTAGCATGGGAGCAATGACGCAGTAGCACAGTGCCGATCCAAGCAGCAGGGAGACGCCGACGCGGATTCCCATGATGGCTCCTGCCGCAATCATAATCAACGAGCCCTCAAGGCCGATCGAGTAGCGTTCGAGGAGAGTACCGCCGCCAGGAAAGAGCGGCACATGCTCGGGGAACGCAGCGTTTTCGAGCGTCTCCTTGAGTGAGGGACGATCAAGTTTGGTGGCGAGCCAAGCGCCAAATTGTCCGAGGCCGTCGCGCCAGAACGCGACGATGGCACCGATGCCGGCACCCCAAACGAGTGAGCGTGCCTTGCCCAGAGATTCTGCGCCCGCTGAGTGCATAGACCGCAGCGTCTCCGCCGTGGCAATCCCCGACGGAAAGGGTAGCTTGTCGATGTTGATCAACTGCCGCTTAAGTGGCACCGCCATGAATACGCCAAGAATCGAGATGGAGAGTAGCCAGCCAATCATCTCCCACCAGGTCAGCAGGCGCCCAGTTGTCAAATAGAGCGCCGGGAAGGCGGAGGTTAGGCCAGCCGAGGCGATATAACCTGCTGCGCTGGCAGCGCTGGACATGGTGTTGTTTTCTAGAATGGAAAAAGGATTGCGCCGATAATGGGGCACCACGGCTTCCAATGCGCGGAAGACACCGTAAGCAATGATGCAAGCCGTGATGGTGACGCCTAGTCCCCAGCCTGTCTTAAGCCCGACGTATAAGTTGGAAATCGACATAATGGCGCCGATAAGCATGCCGCTAACTACGGATCTGACTGATAATTGGCGTACCTGGTCGCCCTGATAAACATCGCGAAGCCAGGCTCGCGCCTCGTCGTGGTGCATAGTGGTATCCTCATTGGCCGTAATGATGGCTCTGCGGTACCTACGCTAGCTGGGCTACCTGTGCAACCAAAAATCAGCGCGCGCCACCAAACAGATAGTCCTCAATCTCGTCTTTACGGTTATGTGCATCCTGGCGTCCTAACTCTGTAAGATAGGAGCAGAATGCTGGCTCAAACAGGAGATAGCTAGCGAGCTCGGCAGCCTCGACGGCGTTACCCATACCGCCAATCAGATACTGCAGTATGGTCGGAAGCCGCTTGAAATGCTGACCAGCAATTTCGCCCACGTCGGCCGACGGCTGTATAGCGAGGCAATCGATTTGTTTCAGTGGCAACTGCTCACGTAGTTCCGGCGGTACACTCTCCACCATTTTATTCATGCGGGTCAGGCGGTCGATGTCGTATTCGACCGTGTCCATCACGAGGGCATTCAGTACGACCCCTAGGATACGCGCGATGGTTGGCCGGTCGGTTGCGCCGAGATCGGTACGGTCGATGTGGTGATTGCGCCCGTGACGTACCCCAACAATCAGCAGGCGCCGGGCTCCAAGCCGAATGGCCGGGCTTAAAGGTGCGGGGTTACGCACGCAGC
This sequence comes from Deltaproteobacteria bacterium, assembly GCA_016874735.1. Lineage (NCBI taxonomy): Bacteria > Pseudomonadati > Myxococcota > Myxococcia > Deltaproteobacteria bacterium. The sequence continues at coordinate 73,490 of VGTI01000008.1, read as the reverse complement.
CGTCACCATAAAAGCGGGATTCTACCTCGATGGGTGGAAATAGTAGGGGAATGGATGCCGAAGCTATAAGGTGGTCGGCTTTGATTTTCGTGAATGCAGACCTTCGCCTTGGGTGCACCCAGGCAGCGCGCGGCTGGCGCGACATGATAAAAGAGACATTCTCGGAGGTTGTGTAATCGAGGGCGGACACTTCGACGGCGTTTAAGATCCCACTACTCAGATGTTTGGTGATACCGTTAAACGGAACGCGACTGGCGATAAGGGCCTTGAGCGGTGTCGTATCCACAAGCGATACCGCTTGTTTGCGCTTTCGCACATTGCCGAGTGTGAGGTCGGTTGCCCAGTTGACACCGATGCGGCCTAGGGAGCGGACGTCCGTACGAAAGACGCTTTCGGCCTTAAGAGTACTCCAAAAAGCGGAAAGTTGCCGTGCTGCCCGACTAAAATTATCAGCAGTAGCAGAGATAAATCCCACATTCAGGGCTCCAGCACTGGCACCGGAAATAATGTCGCAAGGGAGTGTCTGCGTCCGCGCCTTGGCTATTTCGGCTATGCCTTGGAGCACACCGGCCTGGTAGGCGCCGCGAGCGCCGCCACCGGTGAGGATCAGACCAGTATTTTTCTTTTTGCTGCCCATCCACTAACTCGCTTTGAGCGAAGGGGGTCCAGGTTGGGGGTTGCCTTTGCTCGACCTTGTCATCGGCTTAACTTTGGTTAACTTGAGAACGCGCCTTAAAAAAGGTCCCATCTTATGTTAAAGTTACATGGATTACAGTGGTTTGTATTCTTTAGGTGGGTTATAACATGCAGCTAATGGAGCCATCCATGACCAAGAAGTGGGCTATCGTCACCGGGGCAACCGCAGGAATCGGACGCGCCATTGCGCAGCAGCTTGCTGAACAACATAGCTACAATTTGGTCTTGGTGGCGCGTTCGGAAACGGCGCTGAGTTCCTTAAAGAACGCCTGGGAAAAGTCCGGCATTGAGGTCCAGGTGATGCCGCTTGATTTGAGCCTCGAGGCTGCACCTGAGCAGCTAGCGAGATTCACCGATGAGCAAGGCATTGTTCCTGAGGTTCTGGTCAATAATGCGGGCATTGGCTGCCATGGTCGCTTTCTCGAAACTGATTTAGCCGCGCAAATTAAAATGCTGCGGCTGAATGTCGAGGCTCTGGTGCAGCTGTCCTACCTCTACGGTCAGCGCATGGTTGAACGTAAGCACGGTTATATCATGCAAGTGGCATCGACAGCGGCCTTTCAGCCTCTGCCTTTCTATGGGCTTTATGCCGGGACCAAGAGTCTAGTCGTCAGTTTTTCTAAAACGTTGAACTTTGAGTACAGTACCCACGGTGTAAGCTCGACGGCGGTGTGTCCCGGACCAACGGCAACAAACTTTTTCGATAACAAAGCGTCGGTGACGACAGAAGATTTAAAGAAGCTCTTCATGTCTGCTGATGCCGTTGCCCGACTTGGAATTGCAGCGATGTTTGACCGTCGCGAAGTGTGCATCACCGGAGGTGTCAATAAACTGGGCACGATCGCCGGCAAGATGGTGCCCAGTCGTTTGATGATGAAGTCTCTTGCTAGCGTGATGCGTTAGAGCAGAGCCGCAAGTGGCGCCTCTCCAATTCTGATACGATCTCGTCTTTACCCACCTTGCGCAGGGGGATGTTACCGACCAGTTTGATGCTATCGCGCGTTACAAATCCCTGGTCTCCAGCACCTTCGATTTGCAGAGCCGTCGTCACTGTTTCGTCGATGACATCGGTCACACACACCTCTTCAGCCCCGTTAGGCATTACCGTCGCCGTGCCCTTAAAGGCGAAAACACTCGTCGTGGTCGTTGTCTCCATGAGGGGAGCGGTACCGCTGGGTAGATCGTCTTGATTGATCACGACCGTAAGGAACGGTAGCTTAACTGCCTCCTCAGCCTGTCTATCGAGAAAGGAGAGACTGCCCTTCAACCTCAGCTCCAGTTCACGACCACCAGTGGACCTAGTCGCTACAGCATCGAAACTAGAGTACGGCAGTGATGATTTGCCGTGCTCTTTCAATTCCGCATAACCGTAAGCATCACGGATCATGATGTTGGCGGCGCCGTCCTCGGCGATATGTCCCTTGAGACGCACGTGGACGCCGTTGTCTCCCAGATTGTTCTTATTGACCGCGTCGAGTTCTACGAACGGCTTGTTATCGTCAGGTGTATACAGGCGTGACAGGAAGTCATAGTACACAGAGTAAAGTTGTGAGGGTCCCATATTGCGGGACATGCTGATGGTCAGATTTTTTTCAGGATAAAAATTGGTGATTGTTTGGTAGCCGGGTGTCAGGCCGCCGTGACCGTACCCATCGCCGATGCTGGACGGAGTTTTCATCAACCCAAGGCCATACTGTAGTGGCATACCAAGCACTGTGCCTAGGCGGGTCGTCTTCATAGCAGCGAGTGTTTCTGGACTTAAGATATCTCCGTGAAACAGGGCGTAAGTCAAACGTGCCAGATCGCTGGTATTAGAGACGATGCCACCGGCTGCCCAAACAAAAGAGCTGTCGAATAAATTGGTGGTATCGAGATAGGGACCGATTTTTTTAATCTTGCGCGAAAATGCATTGATGAACCAACCGGGAAACGGAAGGTTCGCCACCATGTATCCTGACACGCGCAGTTTCTTCAGGTCTTGGGGCAGGGAAAGATAAGTAGACTGCATGCCCAGTGGTTCAAACAGCTGCGTCCTTAGTAGTTCGTCCAGTGGCATACCGCTGACTTTTTCAGCGATCATGCCGAGAAGCACGTAGTTGGTATTGTTGTACTCGACCTTGGTGCCCACTGGGAATAGCGAGGGCATCTTAGCGACGGCGTGCACAATGTCCCGTGGCTTCCACTTGCGTGAGTGCCAGTTGAAAGCACTGCGGAGGATGCGGTTTACGCCCTCTTTGCTGAAGACATACTCGGGAATCCCAGACGACTGATTCAGCAAATCACGAACCGTAACCGCGCCCCATTGGGAATATTCGGGGAAGAAATCGGTCAGCTTGTCGCTGAGCTTGACTAAGCCTTGATCCACTAACTTCAAAATCATGACTGCAGTGATGTATTTCGAATTGCTGCCGACCGTGACTAGGTTGTCTAAGGTCACTTGCTCTTGACGATCGATACGCGTGTAACCCTCGGCAGCAGATTGGCATTCCGCTCCGTCACAAACGGTAACAAACGTCGCAGGATCGTTCGAGAAGTAATTGGCCTCTTGCAGCTCCAGCTTTAGTCTCTCAGGAGATAGTGCAGGCTCACCTGCAAAAAGCTGCTGAGAAAGGAGCAATGTCTTAAGCATGAGCTTAGATAGCATAGAGTAATCTCATCGGTGTTGTGCTGTTGACTCAAACGAACGATACGCATTAGTACCTGTTTAGTTGTTAGCAACCGAGCGGAATTTACAACTTGGGGGGACGACTACAGCATCCTCTAAACCGAAACTAGTGTATCACTTAGTTAATAACCTCTGACCCCGTGGCCGGTCAAGAGGACGCTGTCATGATGGGTTTTATTCAATTATGTCGGTGGGTTATTTTTCTTGCCACATTCACTCGTATACGACCACGGCTGCCGTTAGCAGAAATCCCGCCCCGGCTGCGGGGTAAGGCTCCCCGTGAAAGAGTCCCTCATAGCGAAATTCGTTTTCGCGCCCTAGTTGAGCCAAACTAGTCACGTCGTGGCGCACTGCTTGGACTTCGCGTCCCGGACACCAGCCGCTACGCCCGTACCACCAGGTACCGAATTGATTGGGTACGGTGCCGTTTTTCACTTCTTTCATGCAGTTGTATTCGTCGGCGGTTTCGGGAAAACTACGCTCGATCTTTGAGCCATTGACGTAAAACCGGTGGGTTGTGTCACAAAACTCAGCACAGTTGCCGGGCTCCTGCATGCCGTGTCCGGTGATCACGGTGACAAGTTCGACGCGTTTGGCGCTGGCTGGTATGAGTGCCTTCACGGCTGGGCGTTTCTTGTTGTAGTTTTGATCAAAGTTGGCGCCGAAGGTCTCTTGAAAGAGGATGGTCGTCGCAACCGGCTTAATCGCCTCTGCTTTTTTGACCAAACGCAGGTTCAGGTGCATTTCGTACGGCTGGCCAAACTTAAAGGAGAAGCGTCTTTTACCCCCGTCTTTGAGCAGCGGTAAAAATGGTGTGACATCATGCACCCAACGCCCGATCCGGTGATAAGTCGAAATCCAGCGCCCGATTTCTGTGTTGCAATTGTCCGGCTTGTCTTTGTCGCAAACGTAAAAGACGAGAGCCTCGTCCCAAGCCGGGCATTCTCCGACCTCGGCGCTACCCTTACATTCAGCCGTTAAGTCTAGCTCTAGGCCGTCGAAACTTGCCATCTTGCTGGCATCGGGGAGTTCGATGTCAGCGTAGATGCGGTCTTGTTTTTCCACGACGGATTCACCCTTGAATACAGGGACCACGAGAGCATCCTCAGCCGCGAGGGCGGCCTCTCGTTTGGCTTCAAAGTTGTAGTAGATCGATTCGTTCGCCAGCATAGCGAGATTGGGACCGAAATCATCCAGGCTTGGTTCAAACCGATGCGGGTCGCTGTAGTTGCCGACATAACGAATTTTTTGGAACCTATCAATTCCTATGCCCCAACCTGGATTTGCAAGCGCCTCGCCTAGCCAGCCTTTCACTGAGGCTATGGGCACCGTGACATAGTGTAGATGGGAGCGCCAGTGATCGGCATCGGCAGCTGTCATGCCATTTAATGCGCCGTTGACATTATCCATGATCGATTGCAGGGATAGTTGGCGCAGCTCGTCCTCTCGCGCCATCGAAATAAAAAATACATGCGTGTTTTTCGGCAAAGATTTTAACAGTGCCGGTCCATCGCGTAACCAAAGCGGCGTTTTGAATTCGCGCGTCTGCCGCGGCAAGTCCTGGACGATCAGATAGTTGTCGCAGCCCGTATAGGCCTTAGAGAACACAAAATCCCCCGTGGTCGTTGGCAGCTGAAAGTCGGCCGCAATAGCACCAAGGGCAGCATTTTCTGAGACCGTCACCAGAGGTTTTGTCGGTAGCCCTAGAGATTTGCAGTAGGGATTTTCAGGTCCACTGACGCTAGCGGTACTAGAGGCGCCGGCGGGCCTCGTCGTCTTGCAGGCCGAAAGTGCCAGCGTGATGGTCGCCGCCGATAGCAAAGTCCAACGGTTCATGATGATCCCCTCAAGTAAGCAAAAGAGCCTAGCCTCAGAGCTGGGGGAAATTCTAGGCATCCACTTTGCGTGTTTGGATCAATTTACCACAAATGCGTGATCACTGTCCGCGCTGCGGGGAGCGAGTACTTCGATGGCGAGGATCACCAGAACGACCCAGGTGATGTCGGCCAAAATCAGGTGGATTAGCTGCATGGCTGTCGGCGCCAGGAGAACTAAGTTAAGACCGCCAATGATGATCTGAACGGTCACAGCCAAACTAGCAAGTCTCGTGAGCGTTTCCACGCGGCCGGCAAGGCCCTGAGCGCGCAGCACCTGACAGGTCACGATCCAGTACACACTGGTGGCCATGGCGAGCAGTGGGTGGACGACGCGAAGCCGCAGCAGGAAATGCGCGGTGGGGTCGAAGTCCTGTTGCAACCCGGCGCTCAAGGATGTGGCAGGAAACAGGGTGTCACCGAGGGCGACAACCGCGCCGGACGATCCCACGACGACAAAAAGTACGAGACCGCCGAGAACCGCGGGGCGTCGCCAGTCACGCACCGTGATCCTGAACCGCTCGCGGCGCCCGCTGGTTGCATACCAACTGACATAAGTCAGACAGCCAACGAGGAGAAACGTGTTTAGCAAGTGCAAGCTGATCACAACAGCCCGTAGGAGCGATGCATTGTCCTTAACCAATGCGGCAAGCACTAAGCCAGCACCAACTGCCGCTTCTAGTACCAAAAAAACCGCGCTTAAGACGCTACCCTGACGCAGCGCGTGGCCGCGTGGAAAGCGCCGAAAGCTCCAAACGACCAAAAAGCCAACCGCAAGCAGCGTGAGGCCACTGGTGAGGCGGTGGCTCAGTTCAATGATCGTTTCAAGCGCTGGCGTGCGGGGAACAACGACGCCGTTACATAGCGGCCAATGCTCGCCGCAGCCAGCACCGGATCCGGTGGCACGGACAAAAGCGCCCCACATGATCACTAGGATCGTGTAACCCAGTACCGCCCACGTGTAGCGCTGATAGCGAACCTGACTCAAGTTCGGCCCCTCTCTGGTCACTTAACTGCGAAAGAGCTCACCCATCTTCTTGCCGAGGACCCGTGAAGCCCCTAAAAGGCAAATTGCCAGTAGGATCATACCCAGGACACCCAGCGCCGAAGCCGTGAGTTCGCCGCTGCCCTGCTCTAGAAATAGGGCGTAAATTGCCTTGGTTAAGGGATAGTACTGATCCTTCATGGCCAAGATCAAGCTATCGCTCACATCGAGCATGGCATAGGCAAAACATAGGAGGCACCCTGCCACCAAGTTAGCAGCAATCAGCGGCACCGTGATGCGGCGTAGCGTCATGAAGCGGCTGGCGCCGAACACCATCGAGGCCTCTTCCAGGCTGCGACTGGTTTGCATGAGTCCAGCTGTCGCCGCGCGCACCATGTAGGGCAGGCGCCGGATAGCGTAGGCAATGATGAGTAGGGTCATCGGGTTTATAAAGGGATCAAGCGGTGTGCCCGTGAACGTGACTACATAACCAAAGGCGAGGACAATGCCAGGCAGAGCTAGAGGCATCATGGTCACGCCCTCAAGCAATCCTGTGAACGGCACAATCTTGCGGGCGATCACATAGGCAACCAGAACGCCCAAGAACAAATCCACGAGTGTCGATAGGCCAGAGAACAGGAGGCTGTTTTTGATCCCAATCATGGGTAGTTCAGTGGCTAGAACTTGATGGTAGTGCTCAAGGGTATAGTGTTCGGGCAGGATAGTCATAAACCAGTTGTCGCTAAAGCTTGTAAGCGCCACGCTGAGGTGCGGTGTCACAGCTAGTAGGATCACAAAACCAAGTAGTAAGTAGCATGGTAGGGCGCCAACGAAATTAAGTTTCTGCACCCGATTGGTCACGTGACCGCGCGCCATCATTTCGTACTTGCGGCCAGACAGCGCCAGCTTCGAGACAAAGAAGATCACCAAAGTCATCACAATGACTAGGACCACCAAGGCAAAGCCCATGGGGTTCTCGTTGACGTCACTGATCATGTTGAAGATGCGCACAGGCAAAGCTTGCTGGTATCCGACCAAGAGCGGCGTCCCTAGATCGGTGAAGGCCCAGATGAAGACGATGATCGCACCAGCAAAATAACCAGGTCGCGCAAGTGGCCAGGTGATGTCCTTGAGCCGCTTCCATTTACTGACACCGAGAGTATCGGCGACATCATCCAGACTGGGATCGATGTTGGCGAGAGCGCTTGTTAAGTTGAGATACAGAATGGGATAGAGGTGAAGAGCCTCTAAAAGTGCTACCGCCCAAAAGATTCTCGAGCCCTCAAGCCACTCAATAGGCGCATCGGTGAGTCCAAACTCCATCAGGAACAGGTTGACGACTCCGCGGCGGGCAAAAAAACGTTGAATGCCAATAGCGCCAACAAAAGGCGGCATGACCATCGGCATCAGGAGGAGACCAGTTAATAGCGTTTTACCTGGAAACTCCAGTTTGGCGTTTACCAAGGCGAGGGGTAGCGCAATCACCGTTGTTGCCAGAACTGTCACCAGACCCAAGGCGAGGCTATTAACCGTTGCCTCCATGTGCAGTTCATTTTGAAAGAGGAGTTGGAAGTACTCGAGCGTGAAACCGTCCGGACCACGGAACGCTTTGACCAGAATCACCGCCACTGGTGCGATCAAGAACGCCACAAGGACGCCCAAGATCAAAAGTATCGTACCGTAGCCGATCAGATTTTCTGTCAGGGCAAAATGCCGTCGCGCACCAGTAGCTGCCGTCATGTTTAAGTGCTCGCGGGTTGATCGGTTTCGGTAGGCAACACTAGGACGTCTTCAGCAGCGACCCAGGCCGCAACGGTATCTCCGACGGCTAGGGTGTGATCCGGGGGATTAAAGACGCTAGCTCTTACCAGGGTCCCATCTTGGCCCATCAGTTGGAACTGCTCTGATTCACCAAGGTACGTCAGGTGATCCAACTTCAGCGTCAGACGATTATCCGAGGCAATGTCACCACCACCAAGGTTTAATTTGACCGCCTCAGGGCGGAAGGAGACCGTCACCGGATCGCCTACCTTGGCACTGGTCATGCTCCGCGACGCATCGATTGCACCGATAGTCGTCTTGACGCTATGTAAGCCGTCTTTGTGTCCAAGATAGGTGGCAGTCAGTAAATTAGTTTCACCGACAAAACGTGCCACAAATGCTGATTTAGGGGCATGGTAAAGTTGCCGTGGAGGATCAGTTTGAATGAGTTGTCCCGCGCGGAACACGCTCACATCGGTGCCCATCGATAGGGCCTCTTTTTGATCGTGGGTCACGTATACCGTGGTGATACCGAGTTGCTTGTGAATCCGACTCAGATTGTCGCGCATTTCGAGGCGCAGCTGCGCATCGAGGTTACTGAGCGGTTCGTCGAGAAGCAGGACCGTAGGACGTACCGCAATGGCGCGCGCTAGGGCCACGCGTTGCTGCTGCCCACCAGATAGTTGACCAGGGAGACGATCTCCGTAACGCGATAGCTGCGTGATTGCGAGCGCCTCGTCAGTCCTCTGCCGGATCTGGTCGGAGGACATCTTCTGTACGGTGAGACCGTATTCAATGTTTTTGCGGACAGTCATGTGCGGCCATAGGGCGTAGTTCTGAAAAACCATGCCAATACCGCGTGCTGCCGCCGGCAGATTGGTGACGTCCTTGCCGTTGAAAAGGAGCCGTCCGGAACTAGGAGCCTCCAGTCCGGCGAGCATGCGGAGCATGGTGGTCTTGCCGCAACCCGAAGGCCCGAGCAAAAAATGCAGAGCACCGCTCTTAATAGTTAAATCAACGCCACCGACCGCGGTGACGTCGCCGTACTTCTTCACGATGCGTTCAAAAACGACTTCCATTATTTGCCAGCAATCTTTTTATAGGTGGCTCGCGCGTTGCTAGTCCACGTGTTGATGGTCTGGTTGCGCACCACATTGTCATCCCATTTGCTGGAAAGACTTAGGAGCTCAGCCTCGGTCACCGGTGCTTTCGTGAGCGCATCCACGTCTTCAACCTTTTTTGCGCCCCGGGTAGCTGCGGCCCAAGCCGCCGCGAGATCCCTTTGCAGATCAACCTGGGTCGCGCCTAAAAGGTCACCGAGAATGTGCTCAAGTTTGACCGTCTTGGCCGGGTCGAGAGAGACAAACTTCTTCACTTTGAAAGGATTGAATGCGTTAACACGGCGGCCCTCCGTCGCCGCGTAGGCCGCCTGCGTCACCGCCATACGGCCTAACGTACTCAAGCGGGGGCCGTCGGCCGCACCCTTCGGCAAAACTAGGAGTTTTTGGGCATCATCGCTCAGGAGGAAGGTGATGAAGCGCTCGGCCACCTTGGCGTGTGGGGCGCCTTTGACGACACCGATGGGATCCGGGTCCAGCACGGTTTCATCGGCGGGTAAGGTAAACATCAGCTTGTCCGCGCCGAGTTCATCGACTTTGGGCTGGGCATAAAAGTCGATGGCCATCGAGGCCGCGGCGTCGCCGGCAACCACGGCTTTGATGGGGTCAGAGCTCGACTGGGTGAACGAGCGCGTGTTGGCGGCGATACGTGTTAAGGTCGCCCACCCTTTGTCCCAACCTTGGGCCTGCAGCACAATCATGGCCATCGTTAGTGCCGTGCCAGAGTGGCGCGGATCGGCAAGCGTGATCTGGCCGCGAAACTTAGGGTCGGCCAAGTCACTCCAGCGGCTTGGTGTACCTAGCCCCTCGAGCTTCAGTACTTTCTTGTTGGCGAAGATACCAAAGGAGGACAGTGCGGTGGCGTACCAGGTCTCCGATTTATCGTACATGGGCACACCGGCAATCGTCGCGGTGAGGCCCTTAGGGACGGGCGACTTGGCTAGGTGTCCGTCTTTACTGAGGTCGAGAAAGGCACTGGTGCCGCCGCCCCAGAAGATGTCCACACTCGCGGATTGCGCATTTTTGCCAAAACGAGTCCGCAGGAGTCTTACGGCGTCGGCCGTCCCGCCGTTGTCCAGCCACGCGACATCAACGGCCGTGCCGTAGGTTTTTTGATAGTGCTCTTTAAACTTGGGGATGAACTCGTCCTGCATCGATTTGCGATGGGGCGACAGAATCACAAGCTGGTCATTGGCGAGAGCCGCGGTCGTGGTACAAAAGGCTAACCAGGCGGTGATCAGATGTTTCATGATGGAACCCTGCAGTTATGGGCTTTGCGTCTCAGCCCTTGAGCGGTATGGTTGTGTGGCACGCGCGCGCATTTTACTTCCCTCGGCTTGAGGTGCAAGTAGCTTTTATAAGGAGCGGACAAAATTGGAAAATTGGACTCCTGACCAGCTGCAGCAGGCGATCGAAAGTGGGGCTCTCGTCTTCCTCAAGTTGTGGAAGCGCGGCTGTGGGGCATGCAAACTGTCCGAACCAGCGCTGGAACGCATCGTCGCGGCTGACACCCTCGGTATGCGCTTCGGCCAGATTTCCACCGACGAGCACCCGGACATCCTTGAGATCGCTGAGACTGATGTGCTGCCGGCTTTTTTTGTCTTTAAGGACCGAGGGCTTGCTGCCCAACAGGTCGGCTTTAAAGGGATAAAATCATTGCAAGAGCTGATCGACAAGGCCACCCACTAGCCGTTAGTATGAGTCCATGCATTAACACTGCAGGAGGACTACGGTTATGACGACGAGATGGCGTCGATGGAGCAATGTGCTTTGGTTGGGGGCCGCGCTGCATGTGATGGCCGCGTGTAGCGGTAGTGATCAAGCGGCGCCTTCGGATCCTGTGCTGGTGGAGCCCGAAGTGGGTGAGGCCAAAGTGCCGACTAGCGATTTTGCCACAAGCACCCATGCACAAGAATCTGCAGCGCCCACTAACCCTGAGGCCGTCCCAGATGCCGTCGAGCCCCCACCGGCACCAATTGAGAGCGATACTGGGGAGCCTGTGGCCCTGGACAGCGCCGACGTGAAGACCATGGACGGTGACCACGCGGCCCAGGCTCCGTCAGAAACACCGCCTACTTTTGAAGAAGGGGCCCTTGGCGCCGCTGGGGATGATGCGGCAAGCTACTTGCCGGCGGAAGGTAAGGCAAAAGGCGCGCGGGCCCACCACGGCCGCAGCGCTTCCGGTAAGCGCGGCAAACACAAAATGCACGGTAAAAACAAGGGTAAAGCCGTACGCTACGTTGCTGTTGGCACGCTTAATGTCCGCAGCAAACCGAGCGCCAACGCGCGCGTCGTCAAGAAATTAAAGGCTGGCGACGAAGTGCAAGCGCACATTAAGGGCCAGTGGGCACGTATAGGCAAAGGCCAGTGGGTCAAGGCTAAGTATCTGACTAAAAAAGCCCCGGGTGGGTGAGTAGGACAACTTTGAGTGAAAAAAAGGGGGCCGTTTGGCCCCCTTCGTTTTAGTTGCTGAGCGCCTTCTCAAGATTCGCAGCCAGCGAATCCAAAAAGTCGGCCGTATTTTGGTACGAGCCGGCAGGTAGGTTGTTGCCGTAAATCGACACGGCCAAGTCCTTCGTCATCTTGCCGCTTTCGACTGTTTGGACACAGACCTTTTCCAATGTTTGTGCAAACTTGGTGAGGGCTGGGGTCTCGTCAAGCTTGCCGCGGTGAGCCAAGCCTTGCGTCCAGGCGAAAATGCTTGCGATCGGGTTAGTGCTGGTCGCCTTGCCGGCCTGGTGGTCCCGGTAGTGGCGCGTCACAGTCCCGTGCGCAGCTTCAGTCTCAATGGTGCGGCCGTTCGGGCACATGAGCACCGAAGTCATCATGCCGAGGGAACCGAAGCCTTGAGCCACCGTGTCTGATTGCACGTCGCCGTCGTAGTTTTTACACGCCCAGACGATACCGCCGTCCCATTTCAGGACTTGTGCCACCATGTCGTCGATCAGGCGGTGCTCGTAGGTCAAGCCGAGTTGCTTGTAGCGTGCTGCATATTCGCGGTCAAAGAGGTCCTGGAAGACATCCTTAAAACGGCCGTCGTAAGTCTTGAGGATGGTGTTCTTGGTCGACAAGTAAACGGGATACTTCACCATCAGGCCGTACTCGAAGCAGGCGCGAGCAAAGCCCTCAATGGACTCGTCAGTGTTGAACATCCCCATAGCAATACCCGAGCCACTGAAGTCGTTTATTTCCCAAGTGGTGGCAGCGCCGCCCCCTTGGGGCTCGAAGACCATCTTCAGCTTGCCGGCGCCTGGTATCTTGACGTCGGTAGCGCGGTACTGATCACCGTAGGCATGGCGACCAATGACGATGGGGCGGCTCCAGTTTTTGACCAGACGTGGCACGTTTTTGCAGATAATTGGCGCCCGGAAGACGGTGCCGCCCAAGATGTTGCGGATCGTGCCGTTGGGGCTCTTCCACATCTTTTTGAGACCGAATTCCTTGACGCGGGCCTCATCGGGCGTGATCGTCGCGCACTTGATGCCGACATCGTACTGCTGGATGGCCTTAGCGGCATCGATAGTGATCTGGTCGTTAGTCTTGTCACGACTCTCAATGCTGAGGTCGAAGTACTTTAGATCGATATCTAAATGAGGTAGGATGAGCTTGTCTTTGATCATCTGCCAGATGATCCGGGTCATCTCGTCACCGTCTAGTTCAACTACCGGCCTGACCACTTTGATCTTTTTCATTCCGTCTACTCCCTTGCAAAGCATTTGGCTCTGGCAGGGTAGCACAAAGGCCAGCCGCCGCTACCTCAAAATAATGCACCGACCTGGGCATTTTAGAGAAGTCGCGCACCTGGTGCTGCAAATCGATCAGTGCAATCACTTCGGTACAAACCTTAGGGTCGATGTTACAGACGAGGGCATGGCTGCTGTAGAGAATTTTGAAGAGACCGAGTCCAGCACCGCTCTTCTTGGTGTCAATGAGATTGCTACTGTCGGTGCGGCGCAACACTTTTTTTAGGTACTGGAAAAGTTTCTCCCGCGTAAGGGCGCCAAAGGGGTCCGCCATACCAATCGCAAAGAGCATACCATCGCAGCCGTACGATAATGTCGCGTATTCAGATGGCTCGAGTTCTACCGGCGCCGTCCGCGGACGCTCTGCATAATGGAGTTTGCCGCCGGCGATGGGCGCATCGTAGATGGCGTTCATCATCAACTCTTCGGTGATACCAAAGACCAGCTTAGACATGTACTGCCCAAGGCGGTAGTCCTCGGCATAGGCCATCACTTGGCAGTTGTAGGGCTCGCGATCAGCGGAACCGTGTACCGTCAATTCATGGACGGTGGTGGCTGGAGATAGGTATTTGGCGATGCCAAAGAGGTCGTTCCGCAATAATTTTTGGACCGTGATCCTCAGTTCATTGATCGTCCATTCTGCCGGCGACCGATTGGCTACCAAATGATCGACCAATTCACCCTCAGCGCCCTCCAGAGCAACGCTGTACTGTTCCATGGTTTCCTCGGTAACGAGGATAGTGTGGACTGTTGGATAACGTTTCCGAGCAAGTCGTAGAATGGTTGGATCGGGATAGTTGATGACCAGCACGGAGATGGGCAGCTCGGCATTGATCACCGCATGGGCAGCATGGGCATCGCTGACGCAGGTCACCAGGGCATTATTTGCCGCGACACGCAGCACGGCGACGTCGGGTAGGGGCTTGCGGCCAGCCACGTCTATATAGACCACATGCGCACTCATTAAGTCTTGCCCCCCACCTATTCCGACGGTCCTAGGCAGTCCCAAATCGCCCCAAAGTCTTAATCTCTCTGTTTATAAACATAGATTTTAAACTAGTTGGAAAAGGAAAGCTACTTAGCTGAAAAAATGGCCGGTGGGTTGACAGCCAACGCCGTCGCTCCCTAAAATTTAATAAAACCAAAATAATAACCCCAGCCTATCAGCAGCAACTATGAGCGATCGGCGAACGATAGTCGAGCGGGCACAGAACTGAAGAGAGGTGGGGTGTTTGGGGCAAGGACCGGGAATGTCCCCGGGCTATAGGGAGGCGAAGCGATGTTGGATTTTATAGCTGAAAAGTTCGAGCAGGGCGGCATGGAAATCATGTCCTCCATTACTCTCGTGGCCTTCATCTCAATCGGCCTCATCATTGAGCGTGCCTACCGCTACTGGCTAGAGTACGACTTGGCTAACAGTTCCGGCTTTATGGCTGCCGTGCAGAAGATGGTGATGAATAACTCAATCGAAAACGCCATCCGACTCTGCAAAAAAGCTCGTCCTAAACTCCTTCCCTTTGTCATGGCTGAGGGCTTGAAGCGCGCCAATGACTCAACTGAAGAAATCGAAAACGCGCTGAACACGGCAACGCTCACAGCGATGCCGAAATTAACCGAAAGATTGCCGTTCCTTGGTACGACGGCCAACGTTGCGACGCTGCTAGGACTGCTTGGAACGCTCTTCGGTCTGATGAAGTCGTTCGGTGCCGCTGCAAAATTAACTGGATCAGCGAAACAAACGGCTCTAGCAGCAGGTATCTCCGAAGCCTTGACCGCAACGTCGTTTGGTCTAGGTACCGCTCTTATGTGTCTTCTGGCCTACGGTGTACTTATGCTGAAGCAGTCAGGCATCGTTGATGACATTAACCGTAATTCAGCTCGCCTCGTGGACCTGCTCTACACGCGCAAAATGAAGATTAAGCGTGGCGGTAGTTCATCGTCTGTTAGCGCTGAATAACGGATTGCTCCGGATGGTGTCATTCGCTCAAAGGAAGTTGCTAAAGGACGTCTATGTCTAGAAAGAAAAAAGTACGGAAGGTTAAGTATCGCGACATCGAATTGAACATCATGCCGTTCATCGATGTATTCTCGCTGCTCAACACCTTCCTGCTGATGTCAGCAGTCTTCCTGTCGATTGGTATCCTCGAGGTTCAGATACCTTTTCTCACGTCAGCCCCCCCGGAAAAGAAAGAGGAAAGCCGATCACTTGAGATTAAGGTCGATATGGAAAAGGCCAAAATCGAAGTGACAGCTGCTTATAACAAGCCGCCGATCAATGAGCAAAAACGTGAATTTAAAGTGGATAAGGCCGATATGGCGAATCTCCACAAGTTTCTTCTGGAATTGCGTCGCAGCAATCCTGAAACCGATAAGGTTCAGTTTTTTACTGAGGATGACGTAGTCTGGAAAGATATCGCGATGGTTCTTGATGCCGTCAAAGTGCGGGCACCGAACGATCCGGTCATCGTTCCTGCAGGGGCTTCAGAGCTCGATAAAAGATTAGCAGCAGAATTTCTCTATCCAAAGGTGGTCATGGCAAGCGTCATGCTCAGATAGTTTTTATCTAAAGCATCAGATCGCTACGGGGTGAAGGCATGGCAGGAGTTTCCACAGATTCTGGCGAGTCGCTCAGTTTAAACCTGATGCCGATGTTGGATATTTTCAGTATTCTCATCACCTTCCTGCTGATGAGTTATTCGACTGATCCTGTGAGTTACGACGTTAATAACGGCGTTGAATTGCCTGAGTCGATGACTGTTTCCACGCTCGATGAGATGCCAACCATCAAAGTTACTAAAACCGACGTCATCATTAATGACAAAAAAGTGGCGTCGATTGTGGCTGGCGATGTTGAGGAAGCGGCCCGAAGTCAGGGTGCTGTTTTCCCGGTCTTTCAGGAGCTACAGAAATTAGCCGAGGCCACTAAAAAGGTCATCGGTGGCCGCCTATCGGAGGCTGATAAGGCTAGGCTTTCCACTCTGACGATGGAGATGGACCAAGGGCATAACTTTAAACTCATGAAGCGCATCATGCTTGCAGCGCAGCAGGCAGAATACATCACATTTAAGTTAATGGTAGCAAGACAGGGCGACTAAAGGCTGCGAGCAGCGGAGTGGATTGGCTTTGACCCAACTGACACAAAAAAAATCTAATGCTGGCGTCCTGGCGCGCGGTCTGCTCTTAGCCTCTGTTATGGCTTTTGGTGCTTTTACACCCGATGCTATGGCAAACGATGATCGCTTCTCAGGGTACGAAATTAGGGTCATTCGCCCACGCTTCATGACCAAATCCAATCGCCTCGAGCTTGGCGGTCAAGGTGTCTTCATTTTGAACCAATCGTTCATCTATTCGCTCATGGCCTCGGGCCTGCTTGATTATCATTTCAGCGAATCTTTGGCCTTTGAGATCAACGGCGCCTTCGGACTGTCCTTCGATAAGCAAGACAAGACCCTCCTGAAGCGCGACTTTCAGATCACAACCCAGATTCTACGCACCTCCTACATGGCAGCGGGAGGATTCTTATGGACACCGATTTACGGCAAGACTCAGCTACCGACCGGGGATGTGGTTTATTTCGATTCTTTCCTGACATTCGAAGCCGGCATGACAGGTATCGCCTATGATTACGCTCAGTGTGTGGCGCCAGATGTGGAGAAGCCGGCTCCCACCACTAAGAGTTACCCAGGTGCGATTATCGGGTTTGGCCAGAAATATTTCCTTAGCGAAGATACTGCGATTCGATGGGACGTTCGCGACAATTTCTTTGTTTATCAGGTTGCCGATGGATCCTGTAATCCGGGTGTATCGACTGGAACAGATTTTCAACAAAACGTGACGTTGCAGTTCGGGATGTCGACTTTTTTCTAAAGTGTATGGTCATCAGAACGGATAGTGGAGAGCGCCACAGTGCGACATGTGTTTAAATACATCACTTGTTCCCTCCTAGCTGTGTCGCTTGGCGCTGGCCCAGTTTTTGCCGATTATCGCGCAGCTACTGCTTATTATGCGCGACGCGATTACATTTCAGCCGCCAATGCTTACTTTCAGGCATCCGGTTACCCCAAAGCCCCAGGTGAGAAGGAACGCTCAGAGTGGGGCTTAGCCCAAAGTCTGACGCGCCTTGGGTTTTACTACTCTGCTTCAAAATACTACTCGGTCATCGTTAGACGCGGACCTACCCAGAATAATGTCTATTTCGTCAAGGCATTGGAAGAGTTAGGGCGTATTAACTCAACGATCAACCTTGGGCAGTCACACATCGTTCAGCTGTTTAAAACCCGGATTGATCCGGCCCTTGTGCCGCAGCAGGCCGCAGGATTTTACTTCTACTATCTCGGAATCGAGGCGTTTAATCAGCGCAAATACGAGCAAGCGTTTGCTTACTTTCAAAAGGTGCCGAGTGGGCCTTATCTAATTAAAGCGCAGTTCCACATGGGAGTGGTCTCTAACTTAAGAGGCGCACACAGTAAGGCTATTTCGTATTTCGAGCGCGTCAGAGCAAGTGCAGATCGGGACGAGGACGGTGCATGGATCAGAGAGCAGGCTAACCTCAACCTTGCTCGCGTCCACTACGAGGTGAAGCGATACCGTGATTCTATTGAGTATTATGCTCAAATTCCACGTAACTCAGATAATTGGCTAGAGGCGCTGTTCGAGGCGGCCTGGGCATTTTTTATGATGCAGAAGCACAACAATACCCTAGGTACGATTCACACGCTGCATTCTCCGTTTTTCGAAAATCGCTTCTTTCCGGAAAGCTACATCCTCCAGGCGATTACCTTTTTACGGCTGTGCCGCTACCCAGCGGTAAAGGATTCGCTCGCCAAATTCAAAACGCGCTACAAAGGCGTCTTCGATGACCTGGCGCGGATGATTGAAAAAAACAAAGCCGACTCCAAGGGATTCTTTAAACTTGTTTACGACTACCGTACGGGTTCTTTAAACGAGTACAGACGGGCGTGGGCTATCCTTGACGCCTTATCGCGCACAGATGTTTACAAAGAAGCCGGACAAACGATTCGCTTTGCTGATAATGAACTTGCACGGTTGTCGCGCTACAGCTCGGTATGGGGGCGCACGGGCCTTCAGGATGATATCAGCGGCTTCCTGCGCAATAAGAAACAGGCTGCCGTGAAAGACGCAGGACGGCGTCTCTTTGACAAGGCAACCGGCTACTACGCTTACCTGAAAGAACTCTCGGACCAGACCATCGGTATCAACACCGAAATGGTCTTAGGACGTGTCGACACTCTGAGGGCGCAACTAAAGGTCGGTACGGCTGATAAAAAAGCTAACTTCATCGGCGGCCTGCAAGAGCTCAATGTGTCACAGGACCTGGAGTATTGGCCCTTTGAAGGTGAGTACTGGGAAGATGAATTGGGCGGCTACGTTTACAACCTCGACAGTAAGTGTGGCAAGGGAGAGGAAGGCGCAGCGCCTACAAAGTAGCAATAGATTTGTTTAGATGTTGCGACGATTAAATTGTGAGGAAGTGATCTTGAAAAGATTATGGCTAACGAAATTGATCCGCATTACGGCAGTTGCGCCGCTATTCTTGGCGCTGTCGGGTACGGTCTTGGCCATTAGTCAAAAGACAGCTCAAGTTAATCTCAATGACGTCAAACAAGAGAAAATCAAGAAGAAGGGCCCAGAAAAGGCGGCATCAAGTAAGCTGTCCGCCAACGAAGCCTTCATGGTGGCCACCGAATCAAAACTCATCGGCGAGATCAATAAAGCGACCAATTATCTTGCCAGTCAGTCCGAGCGGATGCCTAAGAAGAGTCAGACCCGTCTCGACATGAAGGAACGCTTGGTCAACCTGCGGCTCGAGGCTGCGGTTTATTACACCAACCAAGAGATGCGCAAATACGAAAAGGCCTGGGACGCTTGGGATCGCGGGGGGCGCAAAGGGCGCGAACCCAAGCTTGACGAGTCTGAATCTAAAACTCAGTGGCAGACGCTGGCCAAAGATGCCAAGAACCTATTGGCAGAGTTTCCGACGGCTAAAAATGCGGACGTAACCATGTTCAACATGGGTCTTGCCTATAACGTACTCAATAAAGGTACGGAGGCGGCCAAGATCTTCAGCCAGCTCATTACAAAGTTCCCAAATTCGCAAAAGGCTGGCGATGCCTACTACGCCCTGGGTGACTATTACTTCGAGGATATTCAGTACAGTAATGCCATGAGCAACTATAAGAATGCTCTGCGTTTTAAACAGGCAAAGTCGTACGCCTGGTCACTGTTCAAATTAGGTTGGTGTAGCTACAACCTTGGCCAGCACAAACAAGCATTAGCCTACTGGAAGCAGACCGTGACTGAGGCTAATCGCAACGGCAAAGCCGGAATCGCTCTACACGACGAAGCGCTACGCGACATGGTTTATGCCTTTGCCGAATTGCGCGAAATCGAACCTGCCATCGCCTACTACAAGGCCAATGGTGGCGATAAATTCATTGGCAAATTCCTTTTGCTATTGTCTGACACGTTCTCCGATCAAGGCCAGTTTGCCGAAGCGATCAAGGTATTGAGACGCTATCAGCAGGTAGCACCCCTGGCTGAAGATGTGCCGGACACCCAGAAGAGCATCATCGCTCTCTTTTACGAGCTTGGGCGATTCAATGAAGTTTGGGTGGAGCTGGATCGTTACCCCAGACTCTTCGGTCCCAATAGTCCCTGGGGAGACAAGCATAAAGACGACAAAAAACTATTTGATGAAACACAACAAACGATCAAAGATCAGATCGTCTACTACTCTAAACTGACGCACAAGAATGCGCAGAAAGACGACAACAAGCGCGGTTATGCCGAGGCGCTGCGTGGTTATGCTTTATTCCTCAAGAATTATCCCAAAGCCCGTGAAGTTGCCGAAATCAAGTACAACATGGCCGACATTTACTACTTCACCAAGCAGTACCGTGAGGCTGGGAAGCTTTATCTAGACATATGTCTCATGGGCAATGACCGCGCCCTGATCGTGGATCCCAAGACCAATAAATCGACCAACATCCACAAGCAAGCTGCTGAATACATGCTTGAGTCTTATTATCGAAACTTCGAACCGGAGCTCAAAGTTCTGGTCAAGCAAAAGGCCGACTTCTCGAAACCAGCGCGACCAATTACGGAAAACGGGCGTAATTTTGTTAAAGCATGTGAGTACTACACCAAAGCCTATCCGAACGACAAAAAGAACGTAAAGTCTTGCGATACTTATCTGACAGAGATTTTTTATCGCAGTAACGATCGCAAGATGGCCGAGAAATATCTCGTCATGTTGGCCAAAAAGTATCCGAATGAGCGTGAGGGTCAGGAAGCGGTAGAAAACCTCATCCCTCTTTACGCCAAGGACGAGAAGGCCCTAGCTGCTGTGATCACGGAGTTGCGCAAAATCCCGGCATACCAAAAGGGTAAAATTGGCGAAAAACTCGACAATCTCGATCGTGGCCTAGCAGTTGACGCAATCAAGTCGGATAAAAACGCCTGCTCGCGTGCGAAGAAAGCCGAGGATCTCTTTAAAAAGCGTCCAACCGCGAAGGATAGCGATGCGCTGATTTACAATGCTGCACTCGATTGGGAAAAGTGTAACAAAGCTACCGACGCGATTCGTGACTACTCGATAGTGCTCGAAAAATTCCCGAAATCTGAGGGAGCTAAGCCAGCGCTCCTAAGACTCGCTGTACTTCATCAGAACCGCTTTGAGCTCGGATCTGCTGCAAAACTTTTCCACGACTTTGCTCGTCGTTATCCGAAGGAAAAAGAGACGACGACGGCATTGGCTTATACCTGCGAGGTTGAAGCGGCGCTGGGGGCTGAAGCTGCAGTGCCCAGCTGTCTTGAGTTTGCTCAGGCCGATCAGGCAAGTGCTAAGATCATCTTCTTCCGTATGCTCAGGACCGCGTTCTCGGCGGGCGAAGAAGGCCGCGTGGCTCAGATGGCTAAGATCCTGGACGGTAAGTTTAAGTTGACGCCTGAGGAGCGCATTCAAGCCTACGCCGTTGTCATGAATACACGCGGTAGTGCGTCTGAAGCTGCCGCCAAGGAAATCATCACGACCTTCCAGAAGTCGGGCGGTAACGTTTCGGGAGAGGCCCTGCGTGCTGTAGGCGGTCTAGTATTCCGACGCGTCAACAATGTGATCGGACCTTTCCAAAGCCTGCGTCTTAAGGGCGGTACCGTCGATGCCCTGGCGGGCTCGATTCAACAAAAGGTGGGTGCTCTAGCAAAAATTCAAGCCGCCTACGACCAGGTGCTAGCTACGAAAGATGCTTACTGGGGCGTGGCCGCCTTTTACCAACTCGGTTATGCACGCGAGTTGATTGCGCGTGACCTCGAGAATCCTCCTGAAATCAAGGGTGCGCCCCATGCTGATGTGGTGAAGCAACTCTCGGGCGATGCACAGGCCGCGCGTAAGGAGGCCTTGGCCTTCTATAACAAAGCGCTAGAGGCGGTGGGTAAGTATCTGGTGTACAATGAATGGGCTGCCAAGGCGCTGAGCGGTGTGGCACGAATTCAAGGTAAGAAGATCAGCTTTGACGACCTGATAGTCCGCCCTGACTTTGTTGGTGCTGAGGTCCCCGAAAATGTCGCCCAAGAAGTCAAAGGTAAGGGGGATTGATGCCAGTGATCAGAGCACAATCTGTCTATGTGGCTATATCAGCAGCAGTCATGAGTTGGCTGTCGGCTTGTACCAGTGCTGAAAAAAAAGATGCTCCCACTAAGGGCGAGCAAGAACCGGTGAGTGCTGATAAGGACAAAGAAGATGAAGGGCCGGAAAAAGCTTCAGCCAACCGGGTCACTCTCACCAATAGCCTTGGAAACAATCCACTAACGTCACAAACCATCGCGGTCGCCAAGGCAGATGCTGAAATTGCGCGATTCAAGGCTGGCAAGGGAGAGCTCGCTCTGCAAGGTGTCATATCGACGCAACGCTTAGCACGCAAAAATCTTGGTGAAGTGCTTGCTACAGCCAAGAAGCTTGCCGAGACCCAAATGGAAAAAGGCGCGTCGCGTCAGCTAAGCGGTGAAGTAAAGCTTGAGATCGCGTTAGCTGCGCTGCAGGCACGTAATTTTTCTTTTGCCGAGTATCTACTACAAGATCTGACCGAGTCCAAAAATGTGCATGTAAAGGCTGGCGCCTACAATGCGATGGGTGTGGTGGCCCTTAAAGATGATCGGGTGCCAGAGGCTGTGCTGTATTTTAAAGAGGCATTAAAGGCAGTCCCAAGTTACAAGCCGGCTCATCTAAATCTTGGTTTTATAGCTCTCAAAGGTGGCGAGCTTGGCATGGCCAAGCAACTACTTGGTAAAATTGAAAACGATTGGTTCGTCTCGTACGGCCTCATTACCCTGCAGCGCCTCGATGGCGACGTTGGGGGAGCGATTGAGAACTGCGACCGAGTCTTGAAAAAGCAGCCTGAGCACAGCGCTGCATTGTTCAACTGTGGTTTGGTCGAATATCAAAACAAACGGAATTTAGCCAAAGCGAAAGAGTACTTTACCAAAGCCGGTAAAGCGAAGTTGACGGCTGAGGGTTGGAACGAAAAGGCCTTTCTCATGATCGCTCAGATTGACGCTGAGGAAGCCCTGGCCAAGCGCGAAGAAATGCAAGCGAAGGCAGCCAAAGCTGCTGCACATAAGGCAGCCGCAGATAAAGCCGCGGCCGAAAAGGCCGCGAATGAAAAGGCTAAGGGAGCTGGGGCGGCACCTCCTGGCGACAAGCCCAAAGCTCCGGCTTCGAAGGCTGAAGACGGTGGTGGTGACGGTGCCGACGAAGAGTCCGGTGGTGACGAAAAATAATAAGAATGCATCAGTTTAGTTTTGAGTCTTTTCATTTGTTGCGGCAAGCGGGATAATGAAAGTGATTACCTCCAACTACCCATTGAAGTTGACCGATCTGACCGTCTAAGTTCCGGTTCATAGCGCGGGAAGGATTCCCATGTCTCTTGAGTTGCGATTCACGATTCCAGGTCAAGTTGAGCGGCAGGTACCTGTCGATCAGCCTCCAATGAAAATTGGAGCATTGCTGTCGAACCAAGTTGTACTTCGGGCACCTGGTGTCGACCCCATTCACGCTTTGATAGAAGAGCCCAATCCAGGTGAATATGTAGTCACCGACTTGGGTTCGGTATCAGGCATCAAGGTCAACGATCAGCTTGTCGAGGTTGAATCACCGCTAAGGGCCGGTGATGTTCTCACCGTCGGAACCATTCAGATTCAAGTGGTGGGCCATGCGGCTGCGGCCGTGCCCCACGTAGACACCACTGACGGGCAGCGCCACGGTGCCACCGTGAAGGCTCCTGAGGACCGCGAACGACGCGAGGACTCGGTCCCTAGTCGTAGTCCCGAACCAAGTGAAGCGCGCGTCGAAGCATCCGAACGCCAACTGGACTTGCTATTCTCTCCACGTAAAGCTAAGCCCAGTGGAGACGTGCTCGAAGTCGTGGCCTACTGGGGCGACACCGTACTCGATGTGGAACTATTCCATCCATCGACCAAGGGTTACGACCGTGTCACGATCGGTAATCCTACAAAGTCTCACTTGATCGCTGCAGGCAGTTCCGACATAGAAGTACATCCCTTAGCCAGATTTAGTAGCAGCGGCTATAAAATCTCGCTCGTCGACGGTATGACGGCCAGGTTACGTAAAGGCGGCAAAGTCGACAAAGTGACAAAGCCTGGCGATATTTCCCTAGGCAGCCGTGACATCGCGCATATCAAGTACGGCGCGGTGAGCTACTTCCTGATGTTTGTGAAGCCACCGCCACTAGATTTCCCGAAACGCGGACTTCGAGACCCATTCTTCTTCGGGCTGATGTCTGTTGCGATGCTTTTCTACATGATCTTGATCCCTATCGCATGGATTCACGTCCCTGCAGAGAAGAAAGACGAGAAAGAAGACATCTGGCAGGTGGTTTCAGTCCCTGAAAAAGAGCCTGAAAAAGAAAAACCCAAGCCACCAGAGAAGCCAAAACCCGAGGTCAAGATAGCTGAAGTCAAAACGCCTCCGAAGAAGCCACCACCACCGAAGCCAAAACCGGAGGTGAAACCGGCCAAGCCGACGGAGACGGAGAAGCCAGTTCAAACCAAACCTGTTGAGAAGCCCGTTGAGCAGAAAAAGCCAACAGAGGTCTTAACAGAGAACAAACCTACTCCGGAGCCCAAACCAGCGGAGGCGAAGCCGGCGGGACCACCGTCGACTAAACCGAACCTCAATAAGCTGTCGGCTGGTATGCCCTCAACTGGTGCGAAGGATCCAAACTTCAAAGCCGCAGGTCCAACGTTGCCGAACACTGCTATCGGCAAGTCTGGTGGTGCGGTGGGGTCAGGCATGAACCAGGCTGGTGGCGCCATCAAAGGCAACAACAAAGCCAGTGTCATGGGTGTCGAGGGAGCGAACAACGACAAGCCGTCGGGCGTGAACCTGTCTAAACTCGGTTTAGGCGTCGGTAAGATCATGAGCAAGACGGGAGCAGGTGCGATTTCCTCGAACTTCAAGGACTCGGCCGGTGGTGCCGGTGGTGGTATGGGATCCGGAGCCAAGACTTACGGTCTGGGCGGCTTGGGTTCTGGCAAGTCCCTGGGTTTAGCTGGTGCCGGTGGCGCAGTTAACAACTTCGGCTCCGGCTCGGGAGGTTTACTGAGCGGTCAGGGCGGCACCGGTGGTCGCGGAGGCTCGGGACTTGGACCCGGGTTTGGTAACGGTGGCGGTGCCGGTGGTGCTGGTGGTGCTGGTGGTCACGGCAGAGCGAACGTATCGGTACCAGCAGGTGACCCGGTGGTATCGGGTGGATTGACCTCGCAGGAAATTATGGCGGTGATCCGGGCCAACTTAAACCAGATCCGCCACTGCTATGAGCAGCTTCTGCAGAGATCGCCCAGCGCTTCAGGTAAGATGGGAACCTCATTCGTGATCGATACCTCTGGCCGCGTATCTTCCGTCACAGTGTCGCAGGACACCATCAATGACGCGGTCATGAGAGGATGTGTCACCGATAAGATGAGGCGATGGGCGTTCCCCAAGCCTCGTGGTGGCCAGTCAGTATCAGTCAACTATCCTTTCGTCTTCAATCCACTCTAATTTGCAATGCGATGAGCGGGGGCTTCAGCCCCCGCTTTACCATTGTGAATCCCACTTGAGAGTTGCCTCTGCGAAGTTTACTTAACAATGTCGTATTGTTTATGACTTGTGCTGGACTGCTGCATCTACTAGGCGGATGCCAAACGGCTGCAGCCCGCCGTCACCACCGGGTGCAGCATACGCCTGGGATATTCACTGACGGTTTCGACGAGGCGGAGGAAGGCATCGACGAAAGGTCTAGCGAAAGTCGGCCACGTCGAGGACTACTCTTTGGTGACGGATACGATGCCCAGGAAAGTCTGGCTTGGCCCCTCGGTGGAGCCATTAGCTCCGGCTACGGCCGACGTGGTTTTAAATTTCATCACGGCATCGATATTCGTGCGACGACTGGTAGCGCGGTAAGGTCCGCTGCCCCAGGAGTTGTTGAGTTTGCTGGTTGGCAGCACGGTTACGGCAACGTAGTGATTATCAAGCATGCTAGGCTTAAGACGCTCTATGCTCATCTACGCCGTATCTTCGTTGCAAGTGGTGACCAGGTGCAACGACTCGAAGAGATTGGCGCCTCCGGACGCAGTGGTCGCGTCACCGGCCCACACCTGCATTTCGAAGTGCGCGACTCAAACGGTGATTCCATAGATCCACTTGCTGTGATGGACGGAAGGCAGTTACTTTCAAGCCGTCATTAAGTGGAGATATTCAGTGAGTCTAGATAGCGCTAGTAAGGCGATTTTTGGTCGTCGTCTGCCAAATTTTAATATCGCGGATCATTGGGGCCTAGGACTGCAATTGCTCATGGTCTCAGCCCCGATGGGTATGGTAGTGGGTGCCGCCATAGCAGGCTACGACTGGATCGTTAATACCTTAATTTGGGAGCGGCTGAGTGAGCATCTCTCGCCTGGCGTCCTATGCTTGATGCCTGTCGTAGCTATGATGCTTACCTACGCCATCGTCGCCCTGGGGCGCGTGGTCTACACCAGTATGGCTGATGAAGTCGTAAGAGCCTATCATAGTCCCAAGCACGGATTAGACTACCGGCGCGCGGGGGCAAAGCTGGCGGCTTCCGTTGCGACTATGGGTTTTGGGGGCAGTGCCGGGATGGAGGGCGCTAGTAAATGGCTGGGAGCTGTGATTGGCGGCGCCGTCCAGAGTCTGATCAATCGCGTCGGTCGCCTCAAGTTACTCCATGCGCGCGAGGAAGTGACGATGTTAGCGGGTGCAGCCGCAGGTATTAGCGCCATCTTTAGGGCGCCGCTCACAGGCGCTATCATGGGGATTGAATCACCGTACAAACATGACTTAGCGCACGAAGCACTGCTGCACGGTTTAGTTGCCGCAGCGACAAGTTATGTAACGTTTACGGCACTCGGCACGGCGACGCCGTACTTCCCGATTAAGGTCAGCTACGTGCTGAACTGGCGCGATCTACTTGTCTGTATCCCGCTTGGCCTTACGGCTGGGCTCGCTTCACATTTATTTTTAGGTCTTTTGAGTCGCATCAAAGCGGCAACTAAAGATTCGTCGCGGCCCAAGTGGCTCCATTATCTGGTGGGCGGGATCGTCCTGAGCTTCCTAGCGGGACTGACCTATGTCACTACGGGCGAACCGCTAACGCTGCAGGCAGGATTGCCGGTGGCGAGACGCTTACTTTACGGCAACTATCCACTTCTCGTTTGTCTCGTCATCTTCGTCACCAAACTTATTGCGACGGCAGTGACCTTTGGCTGCGGTGGGGTCGGTGGACTGTTTGTACCCTCAGCCACTATTGGAGCAGCTCTTGGCGCCATGTTTGATGTGTTGTTCCCGACGAGTCAACCTGGGTTGTACACGATGGTAGGCGTAGCTGCCTTCACGGGAGCTAGTTATAACAGCCTACTTTTTGCGGCTGTTTTTGTCGCAGAGGCGACGGGGAGTCCTGCCATGGTCGTCCCTGGACTCATCGCCTCATGCATCGCCTTTGTGACTTCAGCTGGTGTTTCTAACTCATCACACCAGAGGCATCATCGCTGAGCTGTTTCGGTGACCAGCCGTGTTGCACGCCTAGCCTTTAAAATCTGTATCATGGCCGGGGTCACCGAAAGCAAAATAATGGCGACGACCACGTAATGAAAATTCGATTTAATCACGGGGTTGTTACCAAAAATAAAGCCTAAGCTTAGAAATGGCACGATCCAAAGACCGGCGCCGATCAGGCTAAAAGATAAGAACCTGGCAAATCGCATCTGACCCACGCCGGCGACAAATGGGGCAAAGGTTCTTATGATGGGCACGAATCTCGCAATGATAATCGTTTTGCCGCCATGCTTGCGGTAAAAAGCCTCTGTTTGATCGAGGTAGCGGCGGTTGAGTATCTTGGCCGTATTGTTATTGAAGAGCTTGGCACCAAAATTTTTGCCAACCGTGTAGTTTGTCAGGTCGCCAAGAAGTGCAGCGACAAAACAGGTAAGAGCTAAAAGCGGCAGCTGCAGCGGTGAATCCTGTAGCGAGGCAAGGGCGCCGACTGCAAACAGCAGCGAGTCACCTGGTAAAAATGGCATCACCACCAGCCCTGTTTCTGCAAAAATGATGGCAAAGAGCACCACATAAAACCAGATACCAACACTAGCGAGGAGAGTCGTCAGATGGGCGTCCAAGTGTAAGACAAAGTCGATCAGAGTATGTATCAAGTCCACGAGCGTCTCCCCTTTGATAGTTCTCTCAATGCCTATGGTAAATGCTATGGTAAGACCTATTGCAAAAACTGTCCAAGTCCCGAGAAATGGTCACGACAAGGTCCAGGCTGCTTCTGTCTGGCGCACCGTTTCGACGCATTTTCTATGGCCTTTTTGATGGGTCGCTGACCAAGAAAGGGCTGGATCGCACTGGCAACTTTAGCGGCAGTGCGTGCATTGCGGCCTTGGAATCCATCCTCCAAGGTGGTTGCGTTCCGATAAAAATCTTTGACAAGTTGCGTGAGTCGGGCCAGTTGCTTGGGATTTTGAATACTGGCCGTCATGGTGATGTCGGCCTGAGTCCACTGAAGTTTGCTCGCGCGGCCTTTTGCCGCCTTACGAGCTTTCGCAATCAGTGCGAGGGCTGCCGTGTCATTTCCGGCTGCTTTTTCAAGGTGCGCCGCGGATGCTAGGAGGTACCAAGGTGTATCCGTGTGTTTGAGTTCATTGGCTAGTAGCGCTCTTGCACCATCTAAATCGCCAATATCCCGCAGCAAGGTGGCGGCTCCGGTGATCACGGCTTTTCTTTCGTAGGACGTTTTAGCGGCCTCGTCACTCCGTGCCACTTCACGCATGACGAGGGCGCGCAGCTCACTTGGCATCTTCTCGCCTGGATGCCGCGCGCGGTATACTTGCATGGGTGCGACGCTGGCCCAAAGGCGCGTGTCCAGGGAGCTTTCTTTGGCACCTGCTACCAAAGTGGCCGCCTTAAGCCAAAGCTGATCGGCATCTATCTCGTGGCTGTCATTAGTTGGGTAGGTCCAAACCAGAACATCAGTTGAGTAGGCGAATAGACTACGAGCCGCGATCGTTGCAACCGGATCGCTAAGTAGCCACTTCAGTTCTTGCGCTGCAAGCTTAGGCGCCTCAGATGCGCCCGCATCTTGCGGATGCGTGCCAGTCAAAGTCGTCAGTAGTAAAGCAACTAGCTTTGCTCGTTCCTCAGTTAGGGCGCGCGGGATGTTGATGACCAGAATCCTGAGTTTAGAGATGAGGTCACCGCTACGCGAAGCGTCGCTTTCCTCGTGCCATGGGACATTGGCGAGCAGTTTCCAATCATCTGGCGTCGCCGTGCCGGCAAGGCCTCGTTCGAGTGCGGCTTGCAAGCCGCCTGGGTGCTTGAGAGCGTTGACGAGAGCAGCCTCAAATTCGTCCATGTTGACGGCCGTGGGTAGTCGCATCAGCTCCTGACCATCGGGTGCCAAGAGCAACACCGTGGGATAACCTTGCACACGAAGTTTCTCGCCCCACGCCTGAGCCTCTTCGCTATCCCCGTCGAGGGCAACGGCAATCATGGGACGCATGAGCGTCGCAAATTTTTCTTGGCTGAATACTTGGCTTTTTAGTTCATTGCACGGAGGACACCAGACAGCTCCCCAGTAGAGTAATACGTGTTTATGTTTAGCCTTGGCCTCGGCTAGTGCCGCGGTCAGACTTCCGCCATACCAGGGTGACCCGGGTATTTGATGCGTTGGGGACGCGGCATTTTCTGAACTTGCATGGGCCCCCGACACCAGTGCTATATGAGCGGCGATTAACGCGACGAACCACTTGGTCGTTGTGGTCACTAGTCGACTTCGATTCATGGCACACTCCTTTGCAAGAGACGGCGCGTGCGGCGTCTCGAGGTTTGCGGCCTAGTACGGTACAAAAAAGGTCTAGTTTTTTATAGATGTTAGGTCAACAGGAGTTAGACGGTTATGACGGCAGAAAACCAAGCGACAGAGCCGGTGAAATTTGTGGAAGCCTCCCCCGATGACCATGTGCACGGTCCCGGCTGCCGCCACCACCATCACAACCATCACCAGGTCGAGACCTACGTGCGTGCCGAACCCAAGGTCGGCCGCAACGATCCTTGTCCCTGTGGATCGGGTAAAAAATCCAAAAAATGCTGTCACTGAACTTCGCTGCTTTTGGCGTAAGTCGCTGATTCAATTGGTTGACTCAAGTGAAATCTGAGTTTAGCCGATGCCTCCTTTAGGGGGGGCGGCAGGTCATGACCGAAGTCAAACTGTCTAGTGCTGAGAAGGCGGCTATCCTGCTCCTGAGTTTAGGGGAGGACGTAGCCAGTCAGATTATCGGGCACCTGCAGCCGGCCGAGGTAAGCCGCATCGCGGCAGCCATGAGTCGGCTGGGACAGGTTGACGGCTCGGTCGTCCAAATGGTGTCGGGGGAGTTTTACCAGACATTAGTCAATTACCGGCCGCAGCTGACCGGCACGCCGGAAGCCGCGCAGCGTATTCTGCAGCTAGCCGGGCGGTCGCGTGAGGCTGCTACCTTAGTGAGTGAGGCAGCGGTCGCATCTCAGGAGTTAGCTGAACTAGTTGGTGAAATGGCACCAGAGGCGATGGCCAAATGGTTACAGGCTGAGGCTCCTCAAACCATGGCTGTGGTGCTCGCGCACTGTCTACCCCAGCAGGCAGCCAAAGCGATCGGTTTACTGCCGCCAGCCCTGCAAACGGAGGCAGTCCATCGGTTGGCCAAGCTTGGTGATGTCGATTTGGCAAGTTTAAGAGCTGTCGCTGAGGCTCTGAAGGAGAGTCGCAGCCGTTCTCAGATCGCCGCACACGCGGTCGGGGGTCCAGCCAAGCTGGTTGGGCTGCTGCATGTCATGCCACAGGCTCAGGCTGAAAAACTTATCGTAGATATAGAGGGGCGTGACCCCACAATGGCGGCGCAACTCCGCAGGCAACTCTTCACTTTCGCCGATCTAACCCGCCTCAGTGATCGCGACATGCAGGCTCTGCTGGCCCAGGTGCCCGCGGCGACTTTGCGCCTGGCCCTGAAACAGGCAGACGACGCTACCAGTCGGCACATCTATAAGAACCTCTCCGAGCGTGCCGCAAAATTACTACGCGACGATGTCGCAGCTCTACCTAAAGTGCGCCTGCAAGAGGTTCAAGCCGCCCAGCAACAACTCGCCGATTTAGCTCAGGCTCTAGCGGCTGACGGCAAGATTACCATTATGAGTAAGGACGAAGTCTACGTTTAGTCTGTGGCGGAGCACAGTTGTACCGAAGCAAACTAATTTCGTAGATTTTTTTCGGACTGTGCATTAGTGACAGGCCTACGGGGCTAGCCATTAGGGTGACCAAAATCCTCAGCTTCGAGGCGCATTTGAACCAAGCGATTCCGGCAATCGAAATCAGCTCGCTTAAGTACTCCTACAAAGCAGGGCGGGAGATTCTTGATATTCCCGCCTTCAAGGTGAGTCGGGGCGAGCGAGTCTTTATTCACGGCCCAAGCGGCAGTGGCAAGACCACCTTGCTTGGGCTTCTGTCTGGCATCATTAGCCCAGACAGTGGCCAAGTCGCCGTCGATGGTGTCGCACTGGGCGGCATGAGTGCGCGATCGAGAGATCTATTTCGCGGCGATCATATCGGTTACATATTTCAGATGTTCAATCTGATTCCTTATCTTGATGTCATGGATAATATCATCCTGCCGTGTACGATCAGCAGAGCACGCCAGGCTAATCTTGCAGGAGCCTCGCCCACTGCAGCTGCCACGGCACTAGCAGTACGACTCGATATCAAACATCTCCTGCATAAGTCGGTAACTGAGCTTAGTGTCGGTGAGCAACAGCGCGTAGCAGCTGCCCGCGCTCTTATCGGAGCTCCGCGACTACTCATTGCGGATGAACCTACTTCAGCATTAGATGTCGATCACCGTGATGAGTTTATCGCGCTCCTCAGTTCGATTGCCGATGACTCCCAGGCGACGGTGATTTTTGTCAGCCATGACCAAAGTCTAGGGCGCCATTTTCATCGCAAGTGCTCGCTTCCTGCCCTGAACCGGATAGCGCAGCGTTTTAGGGAGCAACGTCCGTGATATTGTGCAAACTTGCATGGAAATCCTTGGCCATGCGGCGCCTAGTCACCAGCTTGACGATCCTGTCGATTGGGCTCTCGACGGCGCTTTTGATGCTTGTAGAACGGATTCGCGTCGGTGCCCATGCAAGTTTCACCGGCGCTATCAGTCAGACTGATTTGATCGTGGGCTCGCGCGGGGGCACTTTGCCGCTGCTGCTCAATGCTGTTTTTCATATCGGCAGTCCGACGGCTAACATGAAATTTGCTACTTTTAAAGCGATTCAAGCCGATCCGAAAACGGCCTGGGCGGTGCCGATCACGATGGGGGACAGTCACCGAAGCTACCGTGTTGTGGCAACGACGTCTGATTTTTTCAAACATTTTCAGACGCGACGTCAGCAAAAACTTGAGTTTGCCGCGGGGGGATTTAGTGCCGATGCCGGGAGTGGCGATCTCTTCGCCGCGGTCATTGGCAGTGCTGTTGCGCGCCGCCTAGATTACGGACTTGGTGAAAAGCTAGCGCTCAGTCACGGCGTGGGTGAGGTTTCTTTCCACAAACACGAGGATCATCCGTTCCATGTGACCGGTATTTTGCAGCCGACGGGTAGTCCGGTTGACCGAACAATCTTCATACCTTTAGCGGGACTCGAGGCCATTCATCATGGTTGGGAAGACGGAGCGCCTCCGCGACGTGATCAAGCACTAAGGACGTCTGAGTTGGCGGCAAAGAATTTTGCTATCGAAGAGATTTCGGCCGTCTTTGTTGGTGCTAAATCAAAAATGGATATTTTGACGATGCAGCGTTTTTGGAATGACTTCAAAACTGAGCCACTCACGGCAGTGATGCCTGGTGTGGCGTTGGACGAGCTTTGGCAGGGGTTAGCTTACGGCGAGGATGCTCTAAGGCTAGTTGCTGTATTTGTGGTCTTAGTCGGTCTCACCGGGATGCTGGTATCCGTTTACAATTCCTTAAGCGAAAGGCGTCGGGAGATGGCTATTCTCCGAAGTTTAGGCGCCACGCCCGGACTCATTTTCGGCCTCCTTGTCACTGAAGCTGGGATACTGGTCGGTTCTGGCGCAGTGCTAGGGATCATACTCACGCGGGTTTTACTATGGGTGATGCAGCCCGTTGTGGCTAATCATTTCGGGTTTCATCTTGCGGTTGAATCGTTCTCGTCCGTCGAGATTTTTTATTTTGGCGCCATAATGATGTGCGGACTCATTCTTGGTGCGATTCCCGCCTGGCGTGCCTATCGCCACAGTTTAAGTGACGGACTGGTGATTCGCTTATGATTCCTTTGCGCAAAAAAATGGTTCTTTGTTTACTAGCCGTGATTCCGGTGTTGGTGCTAGCTGGCTACTGGACTTGGCATATACTGAGCGCGGAGTCAGAGCCAGTACTGGCCGATGATGCCTACCAAGAAGTCGACTGGCTGCAGCTGCGTGAGCTTGATTTAGTGACGGGAAAGATCCCAGCAGCCTTAGCTAAACTTGATGGTCAACCGGTCAAGGTACCGGGATTCGTCGTGCCGCTTGAAGACGATGATCAGGGGCTTTCAGAATTTCTATTGGTACCTAGTCCTCAGGCCTGCATCCATGTGCCTCCTCCTCCGCCCAATCAAATGGTCATGGTGCGGATGAGCAGTGGTCAGGCACCCAAGCGTTCTTGGGGTCCAGTGTGGATCAGGGGGCGGCTCTATATCAGTACGACGGACAGCCAATATGGCAAGATTTCCTACAAGATTCGCGGAGATAGCGCAGCTAAATATGAATTAGCCAACTCCCAAGGCTAGGTCTCCACCTAAGTTCCGCCGACCACCCCTCCGATACGGAGTAGGAGGAGTGCAGCGTGATACGGACTTGGTTCAGAAATCCTCCCGATTGGGCATACCGACTGATGGCGATCTCGCCCGCGTTGGTTTTTCTGACCATTGCACTGGTTGCTCCTGATCCGGCCGGTTTTGATGGTACTTACTACCGTGCAGCGCGCTTCGTTGGGCCGTTAGACACGGACATCAGCTCGATTGACGACATAAAAAACCAACCGGAGTCGGCGTGGGAGGCTAAAGAAGCCAAGCATCACTTCGGAGTTATGGGCAGTGTGCGGCCTGTTTGGTACCGGATCCAAGTCCGCTCCCAGGCGGATCCAAAGCCAATCATCGCGGAAATTGGTTACCATCTGATCCGTAAAGTTGATTTTTATTTGGTTGAGGCCCAAGCCGTGGTTGCGTCGGCTTTCGGTGGCTTAGAGCGTCCGGGTCAAACCGAGTCGCCATTTGCTACCATCAAATTCCTCCCTAGTACCACTCAAGATCGTACTTTGTACCTGCGTCTCGAGACAGACGTGGCAATAGTGGCGCCTCTTTTCATAGGCGTGGAAGCGAACCATCGCGCCCTGATGACCCTTCGGAGTTGGGTCCACGCTGCTATGGCGGGGATTTATCTAAGCTTTTGTATGTACAACCTACTCCTACTCTTCACCGTACGTAAACTGATCTACGCGTTGTTGGTAGCCTCACAGATTGGCAACGCATTCTTCCCACTGTTTTTTAGTGGCCAGATTTTTTACATTTGGCCCGATTTCAGTCGCGATATTTCGGTGCACGTCCTGATCATCGCGGAGATCATTCTGATCCCTCAACTTCTACTGATGTTCCTGAACCACAGTTATGTCGTTAGAGACCTCGGCCGTCATCATCTCAGCTCGTGGGCAAAGTTTGTCATAGCCTTCACGGCTTTGGAGGTTGTGCTTGCCCCCATTTTTAGAGCGTCGCCGATTCTGATCGTGATGGTCACGGTAACTAATGTCGCTGTTTGTACAACAGCCATAGTTGATATCATGCGCTGGCCGATCAGAAGTCTGGTTTACTACAGAATGTTTCTGAGCGGATTTCTACCGGCGGTAGTGATCTCGATGGGTTCCTGGTTAGGCTTCATCCCAGCTAGTTATTTTGCCCATTATTTTGCCGATGCTGGCGTCATCTTTGGTTTCATCTTCCTGTCAGCCGCAGCCACGCATCGCATTCGACAGCTCGAGCTTAAGCATCGTGGCATCGTTCGGTCACTGCGCGGCGAAAGCAACAAATTAACGGAGTCGTTGACCGAATCAGAGCTTAATCTGGCACCGATTAGCAGTCGCGAAATTGATGTCACGATCATGTATATCGATATCATGGCGTTCTCGCTAGTTGCAGACCGTGATGCTTCTTCTGATATATTTGCCGACCTGTCCCGACGACTTAATTCACTGACGCGTCTGATTGTCGCCAACCATGGGGTTATCGATCGCTCGTTGGGTGACGGATTACTTTGTTTTTTTACGGGCAAAAATGAAAGCAGTGCCGGTCATGCCCGCGATGCCTTTCATGCCGCTGTAGCCATTCAAAATATGCTGATAGATGAGGCACTGCGGATAAAAAAACAAGGACAGTACGAAAAGGATTGGTTGCTGCCAGTGCGCATAGGCATCCATTCGGATACAGTGTTACTTGCTAACCTAGGTGGAGGCCTTCGCGTTGACTTTACCATGGTCGGCCATGGCGTCAATTTTGTCAGTAATCTTGAGCAAGCCTGCAGTCCTTTTAATGTAATGATAAGCGCAATGTGCTTCGAAAAACTGGTTGCAAGTGGACTTGAATCTGACGTTTTTTCTCCGGTCAATGTTTCCCTGAAACACCAAAAAAATCTGGCACTAGCTTATGAGTTTAGCTTGGAAAAGACACGGCCTGAGGATCTAAGGACTGCCATATCAGTGTATTTTTCGCAGGTTGGGGTTTTTCCTCGTGAGGCGCGCCATGCGCTTGTTAGCACACAGGTCATCACACTCAAGGCGCCGCATGCGAAGTTTCAGGTGTTAGATTTTTCCGCAAGTGGCATGCGAGTCATTTCCGAGCATTATTTTGCCCAAAAAGTGATTATGGAACTCGAGATTGATACGGGTGTAGAGATTCTTAATCAAAAACTCCGACAAAAATACATGGATCAGTTAGTGGTCGAGGTCCGATGGAGTCGTAAGACCGAGGCTGGATATGAGCATGGCATAAAATTACTTGGCGGCAATAGTAAGCAAGTAGATCTTCTCATTCATGTTTTTTCCACGCACATGAAAGTCGTCCGTGACGCCCCGTTAAGGGGGAATTATGGGACTTAAGTCATCAATGTTGGGAATATGGTCGCGTCTGCCAGCAGTATTTTTTTTGGGGTTGTTACTGCTGGTACCCGATTTTCGGAGTGACATACATCAATCAGTTCCTGTTAATCACTTGGTCTTAGATGGTACAACGACAGACATCGCGCAGGTCATCAGACTTCCCGCCTCGGCCTGGGAATCGACTGATGGCAAAAGCAAAATGAAGCCTGACGGTGGTAAGGTGATCCACTGGTATCGACTGGACTTGGATGAACTCCCTGAGCAAGAGGGGGATTGGATCGCGAGTTTACATGGGGCGAAAATCCTCGATTTTTCACGTATCGATTTTTATCTCGTATCCAATGCGGATATCGAACGCCATATCACTGTGGGAGATGATTACCCGGAAACATTCGCGAGTCAGTCGGACCATGGGTATCATTTTCAGTTTGGTTCTAAGACCGCTGCGTCGACGCTTTATGTGAAAACGGAGTCTCAGGGCGATGTGGCGGTGGTCCCCAAAGTCTATCGTGAGAGTGATTATCGAGTCTATGTCCGGAAATTAACAATTCAGTGGGCAATTCTTAATGGCTGTCTCATTGGATTTACCATTTATGTATTAGTCCTGTTCTTTATTTTGAGAGATTTATCTTTTGCCTATTTGGCAATGTGGTTATCGTCTAATGTAATTATCACACTATATTTTACCCATTTTACAAAAGTAGTACTGCCGCAGCTAGCGATCGGGCGCGGGTTCGAATTTCGTATGGCTGCGGTCGCGTTTGGTCTTTTCTTTGTATTCATCTATCTTTTTGCGGGGAGATTTTTTGACTATAGACGTAACTTCCCCCGCCTCCATCGTTACTTAAAAATCCATCTTTATGTTTCTATTGCTGTGGCAGCGAGTTTTGCCTTTGCCAGTCCAGATATCATTTTTAAAATCGGTCTGCTTGCCACCGGTGGTGCAATTGCGCGCAACTTAATCATATACCAGGGGTACATGAATAAGAGTTTCGTCTTTCTTTTTGCTACAGCGATATCGTTTTACTTAGTTGGTGGCGTGGTCTTTCTTCTCGCTGAAGTTGGAATCTTGGAGTCGACTCAGGTGCGGGAGTGCGCGCTGCATTTTGGGGCTATATTAAGTGCTGCCACATTTTCGTTGTCAATGAGTTTGCGTCTTAGATACATGGAGAATCGCCACAAGCAGATCATCAATGCGTTCCGCAAAGATGGTGATCTTGTGCGACTCAATGCACTGCTCAACGAGTCGTTTTCGGGGCATTTTAATACAAGTCAATTGGATATTTCGATGATATTCATCGATATTGCCTCTTTTTCTGAAATTGCTGTTGGTCAGTCACAAGAGAGAATTTATCAAGAGCTAGCCCTTGTCATGGATGATGTTTTCAAAATCATTGAGGAGCACAATGGTTCGATTGATCGTTCGATGGGTGCTGGGGTTTTGGCTTTATTCGGGTACAAGAGGGTAGGTAAGTCATTCGATCCGTCTTTGGATGCTTTTAAGGCGGCATCGCGGATTCAGGAAATGAATGTGAAACGAGCTCTCGATTGCGGCGACAGTAAGATGATCATGCCGCTGCGCATTGGCATACACACGGCAAGGGTGACGGTAGGTAATCTCGGTGACCAAGACCGTCTTGATTTCACAGTGATCGGCGCTGGTGTTAATTTCGCTAGCCGCTTAAAAGAGGCCTGCAGTCCCTACAAAATCATGGTAAGCGCAGCCGTAGCTGAGCAGCTCCAACTCGCCGAGGTAGATGTGTCCATGTTTACACCCATCTCCATTGCCGTCAAGCATCAGACCAAGTTACTACAGGCATTTGAATTTAATCCCTTTAGCGAGGCGAGGGATTTACTGCAGCGCGCCGAGACTGTGTTTTTGGACCGTATTGGTATGCGCTCGCTAGACCAGAGGTTTAGGCTCAGATCCGGTGGCGCAATCAGGCTCAAGAGCGACGTGGGTGAATTTGTTGTCCAGGATTTTTCGCGTTATGGATTCCGCGCGATCGGTGACCGGCTCCTGGGTCGTCAAACCATTATTTCAACGCGTATTGAGACCTCAGATCCGGCGGTAAATGCATTGTTAGCAGAAGCTTTACTGGCGGAATTCGCTTTGGAAGTGCGGTGGAGTAAACGGTCTGACAGCGGCAACGAGCACGGCTTCAAGATCCACGGTGGTGGATCCAGGCAGTGCGATTTTATATTTAGATCTCTTAGCGCAGCACTAGCCGGACATGAGATACATCAGGCGGTTGATGAGGTAGTTACTGAGGTGGCCTCTTAAGAAGAGGCATACGCATCTTAAGGCTATGTTTGCCAAGACGCAGGAACATCAATGCGGCAAAGATAAACCCATATATGAGCGGTTTGGTGATGTCTGCCTTGACTAGCCACCAATAATGAACAATCGCCAACGTGGTAACCAAGTACACGGATTTGTGTAACATCTGCCACCTCTTGCTCCCCATTTTCTTGATCTGGCGATCAGTTGAGGTAATGGCAAGCGGCACCATCAGGCAGAGTGCGGCAAATCCCGCCGTGATGTACGGTCTTTTTTTGACATCGATCATGGTACCGACAAGGCTTAGTTCTTGGTCAAAAACTAGATAAACACCGAAGTGCAGGGCCGC
Source organism: Deltaproteobacteria bacterium (assembly GCA_016874735.1). Taxonomy (NCBI): domain Bacteria; kingdom Pseudomonadati; phylum Myxococcota; class Myxococcia; species Deltaproteobacteria bacterium. The sequence continues at coordinate 35,272 of VGTI01000008.1, read as the reverse complement.
ATAACCAAAGGCTGTAAGTCCAATGAGGCGTCGCATCAGTATAGCTTTGCGCCATTTGAGGAGGAGTTGCACGGGTGTCATGCATAGTGACAGGAGCAGGATCCGTAAGGCCCAATCACCAGTGACGTGAGTCATTCTCTCAACGGGGTTGGCGCCGAGATCATCGTTCATAAAAGCTAGTGCCAAATGAACTAGTGGCAACAAAAGTACTGATAGCAGCACTGTTTTCATCAACAGTAATTTTTGTTTTATGTTGGGACGCATCAATAATCTTTTTTGAGATCCATACCTTGGTAAAGGCCGGAGACTTGGTCGTAGCCATTAAACATGAGTGTCTCGCGTTTAAATAGCTCACCGATACGGCGCTCTTTGGCCTGTGACCATCGTGGGTGGTCAACTTTAGGATTTACGTTGGAGTAAAAGCCATACTCTTCGGGCGCCATCATGTTCCAGGAGGTTACGGGCTGCGCAGTCGTGAAAGTGATTCTGACGATGGATTTTATACTTTTGAATCCATACTTCCACGGAACGACAAGACGCAACGGCGCACCGTTTTGGTTGGGGAGTACTTCGCCGTACAGGCCGACGGCCAGAATGGTTAATGGGTGCATGGCTTCATCGAGGCGGAGACCCTCGCGGTAAGGCCAATCCAAAATTGGGCGCTTTTGGCCCGGCATTTGCTCGGGATTCTGTAGCGTCGTGAAGGCGACAAATTTGGCTTTGCTGCGCGGTTTAGCGGCCTTTATGACATCCGCCAAAGGAAAACCGATCCACGGAATCACCATCGACCAGGCTTCGACGCAGCGCAGCCGATAGATGCGCTCCTCAAGTTTTTGCGGTTTGAGGAAATCTTCGAGTTCATAGGTGCCGGGTTTTTCGCACTCGCCGTCGAGCACTAGTTTCCATGGTTTAGTGCGAAAGCCAGCGCTGAATCTCTTGGGGTCTTCTTTATCGGTACCAAATTCGTAAAAATTGTTGTAGCTCGTGACATCCTTGAGCGGGGTTAGTTTTTCATTAATGGCGAAAGCGTTGTTACGCGTCACACCCTCAAAAGTCTTCGCCGCTTGAGCCTGGTCACTCCAAAACGGGAGTGTTAAGCCAGCTGCTCCAGCTGCGACCGTGCCTTGAGCCAGCCCTGCCATGATCCTGCGGCGATTGAGATAAAGTCCTTTAGGTGTGACATCTTGCTCGCTGGCATGCGACTTGTCACGGATCTTGATCAACATAGCCGAGCTCCTATGATGGGCGGGCCGTTTGGATAGTGAGTCGTGTGGGTTTCGATTTTGGTTCGTTGGCCTATATGCTAAAAGTTTAGCATAGCGTGGAGGCAAATATGGCAGACATCACTATCTTCGATAAAATTCTAAGTCGAGAAATTCCAGCCACTATCGTTTACGAGGACGAATCCGTGTTGGCTTTTCGTGACATTCAGCCCCAGGCGCCAACCCATGTGCTTGTCATCCCTAAAAAGAAGGTGGCCAGGTTTAGCGAGTTGGGCGCACTCCCGGTGCAAGATGTCGGGGCTTTTTTCACTGGTGTGGCCAAGGTGGCTGCGCACCTCGGCCTCGATAAGAACGGCTACCGGATCGTTATAAACAACGGTCGCGATGGTCAGCAGACGGTCGATTATCTTCACGCCCATATCCTCGGTGGGCGTGGTCTCACCTGGCCTCCAGGCTGAGCTTCGAGTCTTAAGAACGTCGCGCTACTCTAGGATGCAGCGCGCTCAGGCGATCGTGGCACTGGTGACCTCCGCTAAGTAGCATGACGTCTATGCCCATCGCTGCGCCCACCTCGAGGTCGTGATCGGTGTCACCAATCAGCAGTACAGATTCTGGAGGATGAGAGATCACCTGCATGAGCTCTTTCCCCCGTTGCAGTTTTGACACGGCATGATGATCGCCTAGGCCATAAACGTGGACGAAGTGATTCCGGATGCCGTGGTTGTCGAGTAGCTTAAGCAAATCGCCCTCGTGATTAGCCGAGAGCATGGAGCAACTCACTCCGCGATCTGCTAAAGCGCCGAGAATATCGCGCACCCCGTCGTATAGTTGCGTGCGGGTGGCCATGCCCTCTTTGTAGCGCGAAATGAAGTGCTTGCTTAATTCCGCAAACGGCACCACATCATAGCGAAAGCCAAGCTCGGCGTAGTAGTCGACGATAGGAAACCGAAAACGCTTTAGATACGCGTTCTTATCTAGCTCCGGTAACCCATGGTGACTAAGCATGGCTGCAATGATTTCGATGCAAAAGTCGACGTCATCAAGGAGCGTCCCATTCCAGTCCCAGATGATGTGCTGTTTACCTTCGAGATGTGGCAGCAGATGCAGCATGATGATGCCCTAGCGATTGTGGTCGATGAAGCCCAATGATCAAAACTGACTTGAGATATTAGGGTGAGATATTGCCGTGAGATTAAATCCTGAGCAATAATTGCCTACTGACCAACTTAGATAACATAGATATTCTATAGAGGGAGATGTGAATCTTCAGGAGAGTTGTTGGAGCGGGAAAGGGGATTCGAACCCCCGACCTTCGCGATGGCAACGCGACGCTCTAGCCAGCTGAGCTATTCCCGCAACAAGGTAGGTGTTTAATTAGAGATCTTGCCCCGATATGTCAAGGTATTAAATGCAAGGAAGTTGGATAAATTGGTGGCGACGTTACCGCGAGACCAAAAATGCCGTAATCACGGCAGTTCCTGGCGTGCCGAGGAGCGTGGCGTCCACTAGGTCCGAGACCCAGCGGGAGCGGCGTCAGGCGGTCGTGAAAGATCGGCCGGTATCCCTTGAGCAACGCTACACGACACTCGAAAGTAGTTTGCAGGCCGACGAGATCTTTTTGCGTCTGAAGCAGAATCTCTATGCCGCTCTCGATGCGCAGGAGGGTGGCCGCACCGTCTTTCGTGAGAGTGGGCGTGTGGCGCCCGGGCGTCCTTACTTTTACCTGAAGCCTGCCGGTGAGAAGGGGTGGCTCTGGGAACGCCAGGGGGCCGGCTGGGTGATCACCAGGGCCGAGAAGATCATAGGCCGCAATCTCTTTCTCCGTGACGAAGAGCCTGTCGATGCGGTGGAGCTCTTCGTAGCCAAGGATCGAGTCGCCATGCCGCGGGTCCGCAGCCAGTCCCTGGGACAAGATCTCCTGGCCATGGCCGTTTACGAGCAGAAGTTAAGAAAGCAGCTAGCCTTTTTTTGACCGGCAAAGTCGAGTATCCTACCGTTAACAGGCAATTAGCAGGATAAGGGCGCAGGTTTGGCCCGCGCCGACATGGGGTGACTAGATCATGGAATTCAATATCGTCGACAAGCTCCTTGGTATCACCCTCCTGGGAACGGAATGGATTCTTTGGCTGCTCGTGGCGCTCAGTGTCATATCGGTCACGGTGATGCTGGAGCGTCTCTTGTTCTTCAGTCGCATGCGGATTGACTTCCCCGCGTTCACCAATGATCTGTCTAAGCTGCTCATTGAAAGGGACAGCGAGGGGATCAGGCGGCTGTGCGCCAATCGCGGCGCTATCGAGGCCCAGGTGGTACTCCGCGGCATCGACTACAGTGCGCGTGGGGTCACGGCGATGCGTGAGAGCATGGAAGGATTCCTGGTCGGCAATCGGCAGGTATTGGATCGCGGCTTGGTGGTGCTTGGTACGCTTGGTAACAACGCACCATTTATCGGTCTATTTGGGACTGTTATCGGAATTATCATGTCATTTAAAGAGTTGTCGGAAAACCCCGCCGGCGGGCCGTCCGTGGTCATGGCGGGGATATCCGAGGCTTTGGTTGCCACTGCTATTGGTCTCATGGTGGCGATACCCGCTGTGATTGCCTTTAACGCCTTCAACCGCGTCGTCAAGAGGCGCCTAGCCAATGCTGAAGCTGTCATGAAGATGGTACTTTCGTCCTACGAACACGGCTGAAAGGCCAGAGTTGGAGCCACCATGGCTGGTAGTGTTAGCGACAGTGATGACGAGATCACAGGGATCAACGTGACGCCTCTTGTAGACGTGATGCTGGTGCTACTGATTATTTTCATGGTGACGGCGACTTACATTGTCAACCGCTCCATCAACGTCAACTTACCTAAGGCCGATACGGGCGAAAACAGCGAGAAAACGAAGAATCTGGCCTTTGTCCTCGACGGCAAGAGCCAGCTCTATTTAGACGGCAAATCAATCTCGTTCGAGCAGGTGCCCGGACTCATCAAAGAGCAGCAGGCTAAAACCGGGGCTGGTCCGCTGAATGCGCTGATTTCTGCCGACAAGGAGACGCCGCACGGGGTCGTAATTAAATTGATTGATACGGTAAGAAAACACGGTATAACCGACTTCGCAATTAACGTCGAAACTAGCGCCGGTGGGTCCTGATCAGGCCACTGGCAACGTAGACGCGGCATCGCGTACCCCCAGGCCCTACTGTAGTGAGCTGACTAGCGGCGATGGGGGGATGTCACATATGGGAGCATCGTCGTTTGAAATTAGTCGCAGCGCAGTCGCAGCAGTCGGCGTCCGGAGGATCCGGCGGTAGATCGCGATTGACGCGCCATGATTGTCGGCGTCATTTAGCCGATCATGCTTTCCGCCTACGTAGCACAGAGTACGGAGACAAGTATCCGCAGTGGCCTGGCCAAGTCGGGCTAGAGATTGAGATGCTACCGGTGCTTGATCGCGGGGGGGCGCCAGTTCCGGCGCCGGTACCCCTGCAAGGTCCGGGCACTTCCATCGCTTCGGTCTTCCGTGGGTCGGCTGGCAGGCGCCCGTGGATCCTCGAAGATACCGACGGCGATAAGGGTGAGTCACTACTTCTGCGCGTGGCTTTGGACGATGGCGATCAGATCACGTTTGAACCCGGCGGACAGGTCGAGTTCTCGTCGCGACCCTATCCATGTTTGGCCGATGCGATGCGCCGCATGACGGCCGTGCAGGATGAGCTCGATACGCTATTTGGCGCCGCGGGGATTAGGCTCGTGCAGGTAGGCGTTAATCCGTGGCATACTCTGGCTGACTTAGGTCTGCAGATGCCCAAGCCGCGTTACCGCGCGATGGATCGCTACTATGCGGCGATCGGTCCCTACGGGCAGCAGATGATGCGCCAGAGCTGCACCCTCCAGGTGAATCTCGACTTTGGTCACGATGAATCCACCATGGTCAGGCGTTACATTGCCAGTCAACTTCTGGCCCCGATTGCCGCGGCGACTTTTGCGTTGTCCCCGGTCGTTAATCGGCAGCCAGCTGGCATCCGTGGTTACCGGACACGGATTTGGCGTCACACGGACCCAACGCATACGGGGATACCGACGGTCGCCACTTTGTCCGATGTTAGCGACGACAAGCTTGATCGTTATTTTAAGCGGGATGTCTTGATTGATGAATATCTTGAGTTTGCGCTGCGAGCCCAGGTCGTCTTCATTGCGGATCTTGACTACCGATGTCCAAATCTTAGCTTCGGTCAGTGGCTGGACCAACCGATTGACGGTGTAAGTCCTACGCTTAACGATTTCATCACTCATCTGACGCTGTTGTTTCCGGAAGTGCGGCCGCGCGGATTCTTGGAGTTGAGATCGGTAGACTGCCAGCCGCGGGCTTTTCAAGGCGTGCCGCCGGCCTACTGGACTGGTCTGCTGTACGACGATAAGACCTTAGATGCTCTGTTGGCGCTGCTCTTGCCCGAGCGCCAGCGTCTCAGCGAGTTGCTCATTAAGGCCGAAGATGGCTTGGCGCATCCGGCGCTAAGAACGCTTGCTCAGGCAGTTGCCGAGCTAGCGCAGTCCGGCTTTTCTGCTTTACCTCCTTGTTTCAAGTCGGATGGTGTTGAGCGCGAACTCCAAGCTTATGTCGGACATTTCACGGCCCGGGGGCGTACGCCGGCCGATGATGTGCTCGACCTATTGCGGCGCGAGAATGCGGCGTTCCCATCGTTCGCCGGCTATCAAGCCTTGGCGGGGGAGTGGGCTAAACTAGTTACATAAAGACGACTTGAAGGATTGCCGATGGCACCAAAAAACGCGCAAAAAAAAGTGATTCCCCTCGATGTCGATGAAGAGATGGAGCCCCAAGAGCCGGCTAGCGAGGGTCAGCACGCCTCCTGGGAGGAGATCAAAACCGGCGACGAGCTTGAGAATTACATCGAGGACATTGCGGACACAGTCCGGATAGGGCTTGATCAGAGTATTGCCATCTTAACGCCGTGGTTTTTTAACAATATGCCACGTGCCTATTATCAGACTACGCCGCGACCGGAAAAGGTGCGCCATCTTTCGGCCGTTATCACGGGCCATGTTTTCGAGACCAAACAAACCGTCGAGCTTTGGGACCGAGATCGGGCCAAAGTGACTTACATCGGTCCCGGTGGGGACCGCGCGATTTTGATCGATATGGCGCGGCGCCTCGCGCCGAATCCGCTCAAGATGGGATCGCTGTATTTTTCGCGCGATAAATTGCTATTCCTCTCGACCTTCCACTGCAAGGACCACAAGCCGCTCGATCGCGAAAATCGCCGCATCATGGAGAAGGTGAAAATTGCGCGTAGCATGCTGGTTGAGGAATTCCCCGATGACCTGACGCGGATCGATGCTTATCTCAAGAACTTGGATAACGACTTTGTCATGTACGCGACGGCAGGAAGGATACAGATCCTTTACCGTATGGTCCGCTACATGATTGACCACGAGGGTGCTCACACCTTCTTCGAGCCTGTGGACAACAGCCCTAACGCACGGCTGACGCTAGGCATGAAGAATGTCAATCCATCCCAGGTGCTCGAGGCCATTCTCGATTTGATCAATCGCTACGAATTTAACGTCGTGCGGGCGTTCATGGTGCGGTTTACGCAGGGCTATGACGAGCCGATTTCGGTGTTCCACATCATCGTCGGCAGGATGGACGAGGAACCCGTAGATTTCAACGCCGTACCGGTGATGAGGCTGAATAAGGCCTTGCGGACGTTGGGCTGGGTGGATGTCGATGATTACGGCGAGTTAACTAAGGCGCCGTACGGATTTTCTATCAACGCAACCAACCTGATACGCAGTATCGCCACCTGGGCGCATGTCATGCTTGGTAAGGAGAATCCGTACTACTACTCGCAGTACAAGGTCAGGACGACGTTCTTTAAATATAGTGATTTTACGCGCGAATTAGTCCAGCTCTTCCGGCTGAAGTTTGATCCCCTTAAGGAGCAAGAACGTAACGCTGGCGGCTATGCTGACAAGCGGGTGCTACTACTTGAGATGACTAAGGAAGTCATTGACGAGGTTGAAAAGACCATCTTGCTCGAGGCGATCAATCTCCTGGATCACACGCTCAAGACCAATTACTTTCTGCCCACTAAAACGGGTCTAGCCTTCCGCATCGCACCCGAGGTGTTGAGTAGCAAGTTTTATCCGATGCGGCCCTTTGGTATCTTTTTCATCGTCGGCAAGGACTACCGCTTGTTCCACGTGAGGTGGAAGGATATTTCGCGTGGTGGTCTCCGGGTAGTCATGCCACGCAACGGCTCTGATTTTGACTTCGCTCTGGCCGGCATGTTTGATGAGGTTTATGGGCTCAGTCATGCGCAGCAGCTCAAGAATAAAGACATCCCCGAGGGTGGATCAAAAGCGGTGCTGGTGCTCAAGCCAGGTGGTCATAGGCAGCAGGCGGTACGTGGTGCAGTGAATGCGCTACTTGATCTGCTAGTGGCTCGCGGCGAGTCAGATGAGCCTACAGCGGCCAGTATTAGCTACTACGACAAAGAGGAGATCATCTACCTCGGTCCGGACGAGAATATCACGAATGATTTGATCGAATGGATTCCGGTGCAGGCGGCCCGTCGTGGCTACAGGTATGCTGCGGCCTTCATGTCATCCAAGCCGGGAGCAGGGATCAACCACAAAGAGTATGGTGTAACTTCTGAGGGGCTAAATGTGTTCCTGGAGAACATGCTTAAGTACCTTGGTATCAATCCTCGTGAGCAGCGTTTCACAGTTAAGATGACTGGTGGTCCAGACGGTGACGTGGCTGGCAACGAGCTCAAAATTCTCCACCGTGAATACGGCGAGAATGCCAGAGTCGTTGCGATCGCCGATGGTTTCGGTGCCGCTCATGATCCGGAAGGACTCGCCTGGTCGGAGCTCCTAAGACTCTTTAAGCAGGGTAAATCAGCAGCTGACTTCAGTTCGTCACTGCTGAGCGCAGCCAAGGGAGCCTTTGTCATCAAGGCCGACACTCCTGATAACATCAGAACGCGCAACAATCTTCACTTCAACGTCAAGGCCGACGTCTTCATCCCCGCAGGCGGACGTCCCTATACGGTGAACGAGAAAAACTGGACCAACTTTATCGATAAGGAAGGTAAACCTACCTGCCGGGCTGTGGTCGAAGGCGCTAACATCTTCTTTAGCAGCGATGCGCGACAAGAGCTGCAAAAGAAGGGGATCTTGAACATCAAAGATTCAAGCGCCAACAAAACTGGGGTTATTTGCTCGTCCTACGAGATCATCGCTAGCTTGACGCTATCGACTGAAGAGTTTTTGGCGATCAAAGACATCTACGTCCAGCAGGTGATTGAAATTCTGCGTCAGAAGGCAGACCAGGAAGCCAAATTGCTCTTCAAGGAGTATGCGCTGAACGGCGGTCGTAAGACTTTGGTAGAGCTATCGATGGCGATTTCCCGCCAAATTAACGACGTCACAGATATCATTCTTGAGAATCTGACTAAGGAGCAAGATAAAGTCCTGGCGGATCATTTTTATCACGGGCTCATATACCGCCATGTTCCCAAGGTGCTGGTTGAGCGATATAAGGATCGGCTGCTTAAACGGCTACCGGCAGCCCATCAAATCGCCATCCTTTCGGCTTATATCGCAAGCTACATTGTATACCGCGAGGGGCTAGGTTGGTTGGACGGTGTACCGCCAGAGGCTAGATTTGAGGCTGCCCGGACGTACATGATGCAGGACCATGTCACCAGCACATTGCTGAGTAGTGTGGAAGAGTCACACTTGCCAGACAGAGATAAGATTGCCGCTATCCTGCGCATGAGTGCCACCAGGGATTTGACCATTATCGAGATGGAAAAGTCAGGCGCAGCAAAGTCCGGCCAACACTGATCTCAAACTAATGGACCAGAGGCCCACGCAGACATAGGTGCTGTGTGGGCTTTTTACTTAGGATGCGACCGGTAGTGAAGTTTCATTGTTATCGCGATTCACCCAAATGAGCATCTTGTCGTCATTGGACGGGATTCTATGGATGGCTCTGACACCGTTTTCGCCGAGATCAGCGATGAATGCTTCAAGGTCGCGCGGGCTGGTGCGCGTACCTCGGTGAAACACGCCGTCCGTGCCAATGATGACTGATAAGAGATCGTTGGGTGTAAATTGCACTTCGACCGGCCGAATCACCATGTTGCGATCGATGCCAATGATGCCACCCGGCTTCATGACACCGCGGAACCGACCATCGGTAAGCTTGGCGCATTTGTAATAGAGAGGGATGTGGCCGCAGGAGTAGTAACTCAACTTACCAATGCTAACTACGGCAACGCCAATCGTAGCGGTTTGAGGATGATCGACCACCATCGATCTGAGGGTGCTATTAACTTCTTCCAGCCATATTTCAGGCTTGAATTGAGTGCTAGACTCGGCGCGCGCCCAGAGCGCATGGATCGCGCGAGCTACCATCGCCGCCGCGATCCCTTTGCCCGTGACATCAGCGACGGCAAGAACCAAGTCACCGTTGGCCAGGACGCGGGCACCCATCCAGTCACCACTAAGTGATTGGTGTCGCTCTTGATACATATTCACCTGCATGCCGCGAAAGCGGATACTATCGATCTTGGAGCCTAAAGATTCCTGGACTTGCTGGGCGAGTGAGACCTCGCGCTCGAAAGCTTCGAATTTCAGCCGATCATTCTCAGCCATCATCTTCTGAGTGAAAAATTCATATTTAGATTGCTTGGCTAAGGTATGGAAGAAGAGACAGTTACTGCCAGCATTCACTAAGTCAGCAATGAGCAGAACGATCATCCATTGGGCCCAGCCCTCGCCCTGCCACGCGACGGCACCCAGCAGGAGGTGCATACTGAGATTGAAGATAACTTCACCGTGGTAGGAAAAATTGAACAGAATGAGGATACCGCCAGTGAGGAGATAGATAGAAGATCCCATCATTTTGTACCAGGTCCCGACCGAGTCCTGCCAAACTTGGTAGAAGGCTATAGCCGTACCGATCATAAAGAGCGGCGCGATCACGAAGGTGACAAATCTACTTTGTACCTGATCCATGCCACGAAATCGCTGCATATAGACACCGAGTGGAACCGCGCTAAAAAAGGTCAAAGCCAAAGTCAGATTGGCTGGATGGGATGCGAAAAGGTAACACAGGGTACCGATGACGGGACAACCAAACACAGCAAACCGATTTACGTGTGGCTCCATCCTGTCGACAGTTTGCCGCCTATGTTGATAGATGCGGCTGCGGATATCCGGCAGCTCATCAGGCGCCTCGCCGTAGAGCCTGTCAATCCAGGATCTAATTTCTTTGATGTATTTGGTGGTTTTTGTGATCAACTTAACTTTGCTCCCAAAACCAAATCACACACAATACTATCGGCAGATCGCCGTGAAAAACTGAGATAAGCAATGACTTAAATGCCATAGATGAGCACTCTGGTTTAAGGAGAGGGACAAATCTGCCGATCGTTCGGGTGGGAGGACCCAGCGATGAAATCCACTTGTTTTTTACCCTGGTTTTTGGGCGCAGTCGCATTTCTCAGTGCGTCATCGGCGCAGGCCAGAGTGCAGTTGTCGCCCTATGTCAGTATCCGGTCGACCTCCTCAATTAAGCCGCAGACCACTGATAAGAGCAAAGAAACAGCAACGTCCAAGCAGCGACAAGAGGCCGGTCTACGCGGAGCGATTTCTTTTTGGCGCCTGTTTAGTCTGCAGGCAAGTGTAGGACAGAGCAAACTAACGACCACGTCAAAAGTCCAGGATGCCAAAGACGAATACGGCGAAATTGATTTTGCCGAGGACATGAGTGTGTCCGGTGATAACCCTGATAACGACCTAAAGGTCACCGAAACGCAGCGCAATGCGCGTCTCTCATTGGCGATTGATCCCGGGTTTTGGATTTTTATTTTGCGTGCCAAGGCTGGAGTGACGGCGACGCAAAGGATTATCGATACCGAGGAGACCGGTAAGGAACCGGTTAATAAAATCTTTGGCCCGACCTATAAGCCTCATGCCGGTGCTGGCCTAGGTTTACGCTTTTCGCCAAAATTTTACGTCATGGCCGAGTACAACACGTTCCACTATGCATTCCCTAAGATCGAGCCCTTTGAGCGGGAAGTGGCTATGAGTTTTGCCATCGACTTTTGAGCCTTGGACTTCTGAAAATCAAATCTTCGACTGACCTACGTATTTACGGCAGGGCTCAGGAAGTGTTCCGTCAATACGGAGCGCCTGCAGCTCGTCCTGCTGATCGGCGGGTAAAGGACAGAGCGCCCGGTATTTAGGGCAAGCTGTGCGGTAGACAACGCGAAAAGGATAACCACCCTTGCCGTTATCCTTAACCATCTCGATCTCAAAAACCTTCCCGAACTGACGCTTGATGTCTTGCTCGCGCTGCCGTGCCGGAATGACGGCCTTCTCGGCCTCGTTGAGCATCTTCTGATACTCCACTGTTTGATCTAACACGGCGCGGGCGTTAGCAGCGGCCATGTCGAGTTTACTGGCTTTATCGATATCGTAGTTTTGCTTAGCGAGAGCCGACTCGATGGTGCTGAGTTCCTGTTTAGCTTTGATGCTAGCCGTTTTCAGTGCACTGAGTTGCTCTTTTAGAGTCGCGACGTAGGCCAGTGTCCGCTCGCGCTCGTCATAGGCCTGGACGTAGGCTCCAGCGACTATTTGCCGACAGCCTTCGCGGGCGTTGACCTGATATTCGACAGGCACCCCGGACGCTGTACTTACTAGCCATAACCATATTGCGTTTAGCATGATCATGTAAGAATTAAACCGCAATCTGTGGTCTGACGGCAAAGAAAAAAGTAATAATTTTGACATGAGGAGCGTATGCTTCTCTTAAGGGCTAATTTTTTTACGCGATTAGCCATTTCACATGGAAAAATGGGGAAATCCGGCCATGCAAATGAAAGCCAATTTTTTCACCGACACTCCCGATATCAAGTATCAATTGACGCGCCGTATTAATTTCGAGGAACTGTTTGCGGGGCTGACGGCAGAGGCGCGCGAGGTATCTGGATGCAGCACGGCTGAAGAGTATCGTGATCTTATTTTGACCTCGTTAGATTCGCTCGGTGAGTTGTGCGGCACGGAGCTTGCTCCCAGGGCAGCCCAGGTGGAGAAGGAACCCATTTACCTCAAGGACGGCGATGTCGTTCTGCCCCCAACGGTGGTCGATAATGTGCAGAAACTGCTGCAGCTTGGTGCCTCCAGCCTCAGCGCTGCACCCAAGTTTGGCGGGATGAATTTGCCATTCTTAGTTGAGGCCTGTGCCAACGAGTTGATCATGCGCGCCTGTCCCTCGACAGGTCTCAATATCGTTTGGTTCGGTGGTATTTCTGCGATTGTAGAAAAGTTTGCCAGTGAAGAGATCAAAGACTTCGTCATGAATCGCATTGTATCGGGCGAATGGTCCGGCAGCATGGCCTTGACCGAGCCAGATGCTGGTAGTGATCTCGGTAATGTGCGTACCTACGGGGAGCAACAGCCCGATGGCACTTGGCGCCTCTATGGTTCTAAGCGCTTTATCTCCAACGGTAATAGCCAGGTCTGTCTCGTTTTGGCCATGAATGCCAAGGGTGCTAAGGGGCTTAACAACCTTAATTTGTTCATGTGTTTGCGCAAGCCGCCTTTCCGCCTCGACGGACAGGAGGATCCCAAGGTCAAGTTCAACTACACGGTCAATAAGATTGAGGACAAGCTAGGGCTCCATGGATCTGCAACCTGCGAGCTCAACTTCGATGGCTCGGTGGCCTACCTTTTGGGTGAGAACGGCAAGGGCTTCCAGCACATGCTTCACCTCATGAACGATGCTCGTATCGTGGTGGGCTTTCAGGCGTTAGGTAACATGGAATCCATCTACCGACTGGCCAAAGAATACTGTGAGCAACGCAAGGCCTGGGGCGTACCCATCGCCCACCACGAGATGGTAGCTGAGAAGCTGCTCGACATGGAAGTTGATATTCAGGCATTACGCAGCGTGTGTTACCAGGCTGCCTACAATCAGTCCGTGATGTATCAATGCGAGAGTTTGCTCGAGGATAAAAGCCTCAGCGACGAGCGGCGTCATGAGATTGAGCGTAAAGCCGGCGTCGCGCGCAAGCGTGTACGTAAGATGACTCCGCTGATAAAATGGTACGGCGCTGAGCGGGCGATCAAGATGGCGCAAGAAGGCTTAGCGCTGCACGGTGGCTATGGATACACCCGTGAGTACCGTGCCGAGTGGTGGGTACGCGAGACGCCAATTTTGGCCATTTACGAGGGTACATCGCACATCCAGGCACTTATGTGTGTCAAGGATACGCTTAAGGACGTGATCCGTAATCCGACAAAATTCATCGAAACTTCGCTGGGTCTTAGGGTTCAGGCCTTTAAACCAGGCGATCCCTTGCGCAAGAAGCTCTATCGGGCTAAACAACTCGAGAGTGGAGCGATCATGTCTCTACTGCTGCGCCTTTTGAAGACCAATGTGCGCGAGACCATCTCAGAGGTTAAGCCTACCGATTTACTACGCATGGTTAAGTTGCTCAGTCGCGACTTGATCAAGATGGAGAACGTGGGCCCAGCACTACTTCATGCTGAGCGCATTTGTGAGATCAAATCTTTGGTCACTTTAGCTCAGTGTTTAGTTTGGGACGCGGAAGATGATCCGTCGCGGGCCTCTTACGCCGAGCGCTTTCTCAACAAATCTTGGCCGCGCCTCAATCAATTGAAGCTCGAGATTGAGGCCGACGACCCAGTTTTGCAGGCACGGCTCGACGCTTACAGGGCGGCAGCACCTGAGGGAGCGACCAAAGTTACCGGCTAGGTAGTTAGATGGAAAGCCCGATGGTCAGATTGGCGAAAGGTCCTTGGAACTGTCTGTTCAACCCAAACTCTATCCCAACCCCGGGTAGAGCGATGGCCGTCAGGTAAAAGTAAGTAGCGACCCCAAAGGAATCAAAATGAGTGGCGTACCCATTGGCACCGGACTGATGGAGTACGCCAAAATCATTAAATAGACCGATGGTCACGGTGCCATCGTCAAATGACTCTACGGGCACTTGATAGTCCATCGCTACGACTTGGTAGTGATCGGCCCAGACGCCGTAACGTTCGACGCCGCGGAATCCTTTGTTGCCGCCTAGCCTGTAGGCGTCCTCTTTAGCACCGCCAACCACTGTACCGCCGGCAACCTGGACTTGTAGGGCATGTTTTATGACAATGCGCTCAAAGCTAAATAGGTAGTCGGCATTAGCGGCGCGTTCCACTCCGTCACTGCGTGTGAGTTGATGGGTAGCATTCACTTTTAAAGACATGCCGTGATTGCCGTAGAAGTGGAAATCCTTGTCTGAGTATTCCGCCAATGCGTTTAGATAAGTGAATGTTTGATTGGTCGGAGGCGTAAATTGGCTATCCTGGACAAACCCGCGTTGCCGCGCACCTAGGTGGGCGTTAGTGACTAGGTTACTCCATCTGTAGCCAAAGCCGCCGAGGACACCGCTAGTTGATTCAATGAAACTGTCGACAATCTTACGCCCTTGGTAAAGACGCAGTTGCTGGTTCACATGGTCGGCTAGGATATCACCGCGCCAGTTACCGAAGTAGATGGCGGGATCTTGGTAGTAGCCAAAAAAGCTTGCGCCGACGTTGGATAGTGATGCTCCTCCAGCGAGAATCTTGCCCTCGCCACCAAAATTTGACTCGAGCACGATCAGGCCAACCTGACGTGAATTACCGGTATTCACTTGCAGATAGGGGATCGGAATCAGAGTCCAACGTTCCTGCACCTCAACATCGATACTGTTATTGGTGAAATCAATTTTGATCTTTTCAAACAGCTTTGTATTGATCATGCACTGCGTCAGGTAGCTATCTAGATACCCTGGCTGCTGCGGATAGGCGGCACCGTCTAGGCAATCACGGACAAGTTTTTCAAGGTAACTGGTATGCGTTCTTGTATGTCCGTGAATGGTTACGGACATCAGCTTCTTGTCGAGATTAGCATGAGCCAGCCCTGTCATGAGGAAACTCAGACAAAAACTTAGGGTAGGCAAGATCCACAGGTGGATCCTACGAGACCGAAGGAGACAGGTGAGCCAGCAAGACATGGTCGAAATTTTCAAATTAGGTTATAAATTTGCGTACGTTAGACCATCGGCCTAGGTTGAACCAGAGCTAAATTTAGGTCCATGGTCACCTGGCATGTAGCGGTCAAATAGACCCAATTTTCCGCCACTTACAAATTTGCGCCCGGTCCTTCAGCGGATCGCTGCGGCGACGGCGCTGAGGGTAGGTGCAATGGTCCGCACCTCATTTGTCGCGGCTTTGAGTGTTGCCTCGGGGTCCTTGAGCATATTCCCCGTGAGGATACATACGACATCATCGTGAGGCTTGATGATGCCTTGCTCCCGAAGTTTCGTAACTCCTGCCAGGCTAGCAGCACTGGCTGGTTCACACCCAATGCCAGCGCTATCGATCGCAGCCTTGGCACACATGATTTCGCCGTCACTAACCTCGGTAACTATACCGTTTGTGGCGCGCATCACGTTCACGGCCTTGGCGTAATTGACTGGTGCGCCGATCTGAATTGCCGTTGCCACCGTTAAGGCTTTGACTTGGTGCTGCTGACGAAACTGATCGCGGTAGCTCAGATAAAAGGGGTTTGCTCCCGCAGCTTGTACCGAGACGATACGCGGCAATTTACTGATCCATCCGGCTGCGTGAGCTTCGATGAGAGCTTTACCAAAAGCGCTGGTATTCCCGAGATTGCCTGCCGGAACAACTAGCCAATCTGGAGCTTGCCAGTCACGCTGCATCAGCAGTTCGAAAATAATAGTCTTCTGACCCTCGAGACGCATGGGGTTGAGCGAATTGACTAGGTATAGACCTAGTTTGGCTGCTGACTCTTGCACCAAACTCATGGCTGCATCGAAGTCACCATCGATAGCAAGGCAGGTAGCACCGTAGCCTATTGCTTGGGCCAATTTACCAGTCGAGATTTTGCCTGATGGCAAAAATACGATGGCTTTGAGGCCAGCATGCGCTGCGTAGGCGGCCAGTGAGGCGCTGGTGTTGCCGGTCGACGCGCAGGCGACGGCTTGGACACCTAGGTGTTTCGCCTGTGATACGGCTACTGTCATCCCGCGATCTTTGAACGATCCGGTAGGATTTTCTCCCTCATGTTTAAAGGCCAAGCGCTCGACACCTGCAAATGCCGCAAGCGCGGTCCGTGTGTATAGCCGCGTACGACCCTCGGGGTGTGTCACGATGTCGTTAACGGGGAGGCTCACCACGGCTTCGCGAAATCCCCACACACCACTCTGATCGAGAGTTTGTGAGCTAAGGAGGCGCATCGCCCATACTTCCTTGCTGACGCGCGCCGTCCATGGTTCCTGTCTAGCTACTTGCAGTAATGCTGTGCAGTCGCACCGGTAGCGCACGACATTGATAGGATAGGTTGCGTCACAGCTAATACATGCTAAATGCTCATTCGCGCTCAGACTCATAGACGGCGGGCTCCTTCTGCAGCAACCCTACCGACATGGTAGCCAGCATCGACGGGAAAGAATGCCGCCTGCATAGCTTTTGCCACAGAGATGGCCGTCGCCTCGTCACGAAGTAGGGCAAACACACTCGGGCCCGCGCCACTAATCGTGCATCCGAGGGCGCCAGCCGCCAAAGCGGCCTCTTTAACTGCGTAGAATGACCCAATCAATGCAGCGCGACGGGGCTCGGCATAAAGATCGACTAAAGCATGACGCGCTAACTCGTAATCTCCGGTTGCAAAAGCGGTGACTAAACTAGCTGTGTTGGCCATTTGCTGCACAAAATCTGCCTGCGTGACGAGTTGTGGTAGGACGGATCTCGCTTTTTTAGTTGTCAGGCGCACAGCTGGGCTTACGACCGCGACCCACCAGTCTCCTTTGATCGGTACACGAATCGCCTCAGCCGGTTCGTTACTGCGAGCTATGGTGAGACCACCGAGCAGGCTTGGTGCGATGTTGTCGAGATGACGACTGGAGATCAGATCTTCGCCGTCAAGGGCTGCGGCAAGAATCGTCGCCGTCGAGACTTTTTGACCGCTTGCCAAGGCTGCCGCAAAAGCTCCGCCGACGCTCGCAGCGGCGCTTGCACCGAGGCCACCTGCGAGCGGTAAAGCGCGATCGATGGACACTACGGCAAGGCGCTGTTCGCCAATACGGTGCAGCAGTGAGTTTGCGGCTACTGTGCAGCAATTGTCCTCGGCAGCCAACGGCACGGCATCTGCATCGCGGCCTGTCACCGAGGCGATACGGCTTGGCCCGTTGACTAGTTCGACAGTGATCTTATCGCCAATGCCATCGACAGCCAAGCCGAGCACGTCAAAGCCGGGACCCACGTTACCAATGCTACCAGGAACAAATACTGTTGCGACGGAAGACATAAATGGCCTCATGATTAGTTGCTAATTGGTAGCGTGAGTTTATCGGATGCCAGTGCCACAGCCAAAATATCGTTGAGCACACCCGCTGCTGTCACTTCGGCACCGGCACCAGGTCCAGTGACGATGAGTGGATTCAACGCATAGCGTCGCGTCGTAATAGCTACTTGGTTATCGGTGCCATGAAGGCGGCCAAGTGGCGACGCAATATCGACTTCTTCGCAACCGACCGTGACCTGGCCCTGGCTGATACGCGCGACATAGCGTAAGGTTTTATGGCGCGCCCTTGCTGCTTTGATGCGCTCGGCCCATTCATTATCTAGTTGTTTTAAGTTATCGAGAAATGTTTGCGGATTTGCATGACCCAGTTCATGGGGGAACAGAGCAGTCACGGTGATGTCCGCCAACTCGAGTCGCATCCCGAGCGTGCGAGCGAGTATCAGAGCCTTACGCGCAACATCGGTGCCACTCAAGTCATCTTGAGGATCGGGTTCCGTGTATCCAAGCGAGTGAGCGCGACGTACGGCATCGGAGAAGGCAGCGCCTTGCTCAATTTCCGACATCAAGTAGCCTAGAGTCCCGGAAAAGCATCCGAGAATAGTGGTGATCTCGTCTCCGGCTTCTTTAAGTTTGGCAAGAGTATCGAGGACGGGAAGTCCCGCCCCGACTGTAGCTTCATAGCGTAGCTGTACGCCATTTTTACTCGCTACCTTAAATAATTCGTCGTACCCAGCCTGGCTGATGGAGAGCGGTTTTTTATTTGCCAAGACTACGTGCCAGCCAGCCTGCAGGGCTGAGAGAATCAGAGGCGCACTATCCTCTGCCGTCACATCAATAAAGACACCGCGCCTAACCGGCAACTGCCAAAACTTTTGCTGCAGATCCAGCGCTAGGTTGGAGGGCGGCGTGGTCCCATTCTCAGCGTGTAGCCGGAGGCCTCGCTCTTTGAGGATCAGAATTTCCTCGATTTCTTTGCGACTGAAACCCGTGTCATGAGCGAGCACGCCAGAGCGATCGACTAGCCCTATACAACTAAGACTGAGACGCATCTTATCGCGGTAGTAGCTATCTTGGCTGGTGAGTTGGCGCAGCAAAGCGCGGCCGATTTGTCCGACGCCAAAGAGGGCCAGATGGACAGCGCTTTCAGCCTGAGGCGGGAGTGCTTTTAGTTTTTCTAGTCTAAACTCCCGGTGCAAGGCATTCAGCGCCGCTGCAACGCGGTCCGCACCGATGACGGCTGAAATATTGAGCTCACTGCTACCCTGGGCAATGGCCTCGACATTAGCCTCGGCGCGAGCAAGTGCAGCAAAAGTCCTGGCGGCAATACCAGGTGTCCCCTGCATACCCAGTCCAACCACAGCGAGGACCGCTTGATTGTCCTTGGTCTGGATCTCTTCGATCAGGTGGTGCTCAATCTCGTAACGAAAAGCTTCGCTCAGTGCCGCGACTGCGGCCTTCGCTTCACCGGTTGGCACCACAAAGCAGATGTTTGCCTCGGATGACGCCTGACTGATGACGGAAACGGAGATGCCGGCATGGGCGAGGGCAGCAAAGGTGCGTCCAGCGATCCCGGGCACGCCCATCATGCCCTTGCCCTCGATGGCGATGAGCGACTGCTCCAAAATGGCCGTCAACGCCTTAACGGGAAATGCTCCAGGCGGCACGTGACCAGCAATGAGCGTGCCTGGATGCGAGGGGTGAAATGTACTTTTCACCCATAATGGAATTTGGTGCGTGAGTAGCGGAATGATCGTTCGTGGATGCAAAACTTTGGCACCGTAGTAGGCAAGCTCAGCGGCTTCACGGTAATGCAGTTCAGGGACAATGCGTGCCTCGCTGACATGGCGTGGATCAGCGGTCAAGAGCCCTTCGACCTCTTTATAGAGCGTGACATTCTCAGCCTTGAGACTGTGGGCAATAACTGTCGCCGTAAGATCAGAGCCTCCCCGACCCAAGGTCACTAGCTCGTTATCCGGGCCTGATCCGATAAAACCCGGTACTACGACGACTTTATTTTTTTCCAGCTGTGGCACTACCAGCGTCTCAACCTTGGCCGTTGTCGCCTTCAGATCGGGGAATGGCATGCCGTACTGCTTTTCGACCTTAATTAAGCGTGGTGCATCAACGTATACGCATTCGATACCGCGTTCCTCGAGCACCTCGCAGAAAATCTGTGCCAACATTCTCTCGCCGCGCGCGGCGGTCATGTCTAGCACGCGTGGCGTGTGTTCTCTGAGTGTTGCCAAGCTGTGACAAATGGCTCCTAATTCGGTTCCGGCGGCGTCTATCTTCTGATCGATCTTGCGGCGCCTTGTTGTATTTTTAATAAGAGCTGCGGTTACGGATTTATGACGACTGACAAAAAGCTCCTGCTGATCCCGGTATGACTCACCCCTCACCGCTGCCTCAGCTGCGCCTAGAAGGAGATCAGTCATTTTCGCCATCGCCGAAAGCACCACGACGAGGCCCTGCGGTGATGCTTGCACGATCGCCGTCACATGCTCAATGGCGGAGTGATCTTGTACAGAGGTGCCACCAAATTTAACGACGCGGTAAGAGCTCAGGCGATGAGACATGGGAGTTTGCGACGCCTTTCTGAAAAATGCTCGCTTTTATTAACAGTTTAGCAGCAAAAGTGCCCGGGCAGGAGTGGTGTCTCCCCACTTTGGTGGTCGCAGGCTTGTTGTAACCGCATATTTTTATTGAAAAAACATTGTGTGTAATAGTTTTGCAAGAATATCCAATGGCAGGCATTCAAGTGGGAATTGCGGACACCTTTGCAACCAACGGAATATAGTGAGGATAGTCTACACTCTCCAAAATAAACTAAAGATTTTTAGTCGATATACCGATACGGGTATGACAGCGAGTAACCAGGAAGGTTTTCTCATAGTCAAGATCAAGAGGTCCCCGTGGTGTTTAGAGAACGACTACAAAAAGACTTGAGAGCGTTTGGCCTGTGCGCCTTGGTAGCTATCGCTAGTGGTTGTAGTAACCAAGAGGAGCAGGTCGGAATCACCAAAAAACGTAGTGGTGGTGTCGACCCACAGGGAGCGGCGTCGCTTGATGCGCGTAAAGCTCCCGAGGTTCAGGAAACGCCTAAGCTTGCTATTCCCGACCTGAAGGGACTGCTGAAGGCGAAGTACGCTGTGAACGTTCATCTTAAAGGTAGAAACGGTCCGCTCGGACTGCTTAACCTCCTCGACCTGAAACCGTGCTCGGGTGAAATCCAAATCGACGTCAACCCATCGATGCAAGCGCTTGAGACTGGCGACATTAGCCAGCTGCTCGTCATTAGCGCGGCCAACCCTATAGACTGTCCTGTCATTCAGAGCAAAATCGACATTGCCAAAGTTCTTGGTGGGCTATTTGCGTCACCAACGAACCAAAAGGGCCTACCGATTGCTAAGGACGGGGACGTTTTGGCTCTCAAGTCACTTCTCGGCGTGACCTACGAACCAGCAAGGCCGCTATTCCCCTCGCTGCTAGCCGGTAAAAAAGAGGATCTAGCCAAGCTTTCGGTGACAAGGCAGGTTACGGCAACGAGTGAAAAAGGGACCCACTCTGGGACCTGCTCGTTAACCATGGAAAATTTCGATGCAGCTTACACGCCACCGGGAATGAGTTTCACCTTCCCGAAGACCATGCAGTTTACCAACAGGATGAGTGGGTTTACGGGGCTAGATCCGCTCAAGGGTCTCCTATTCGAACAGCTTGGGTTCCGCCTAAGCGTCGCTCCGATTGCACTTGCCCAAATCACTGTGGGTGGCCAAGCCGACAAGCTCCTACCCATCGTTGCTACCGTGCCGGAACAGGCATTGGACGGTATTTTAAAGTCTGCTCTACCCCTACTCAAGGGGGTTGTCGCAAGTGATGGCATCGACAATCAATTAGTTATGAGTATCGCAAAGGATATCACCGTAACGATCACGATCGATCTGAAAGAACAAGAAGGTTTGGACCGCGTTAACACCACTCCAGATAAAGGTGAGACGTTTACCAGTGCCGTAGTTACTAAGTGAATCTTTGATCTGAGATTTTTCTACCTAGAGAATTGAGCGATGAACCGAGGAAAGATTAAAAAAATTGCTCTGACGCTAACCGTGGTCTTAACCGTTGGTTGTGGTGCCCCACTTAAGCGTGCCGGAGACGTTTCCTCTCTCTTTAGTAAAGCACCTGCGTCGATTGAGAATATCGCCGAATCCATATGCGCGGCGCTAGGCGAGCGTGATGTGGCTCCCACCACTAAGGATATGCCTCAGGAGCTAGTAGGCTGCAGCGAAGCTGGTCTCAAAGCCTCGGATCTCACTAAAGTAAAATCTTTCTCTTTCACCAATTTAGCTAGTGGTGAGTCTGCACAAGATCAGAAAAACTCCGACACCTTCAAGAAGTCTATCCGCACTCAAATTTGGCTGAATCGTAAAATCCCAGAACTACTTCCGGTAGCCACTCAGTTATTGAAAAGTGTGGACTTTGACGCGGAAGAGATTCAGCTACCCGAGAGCGCAATCAAGGATCTCAGTGGGTTGGTGCAGCCAAAGATCAAGTTTCTTGAGAAACTCAAGTTTAATTTTGATGAACTTAGCTTCAGCACCAAACTAAATGTCGTGACCACAGGCGCCGTAGCTGTCGATATTGATGTGTTAGTTGATGGTAAGGTCTTCAACAACGGTATCGCTGTAACGATCTCCACAGGTAAGCCTGAGCCAGCTTTCGAAAAGTCGTTTATCAAATCGTTTGATGTAGTCTTTCTTGCCATACCTTATGCCAATGACATTTATCTCGACATGGCAGTCAATATGAACATCTACAATATCGGTGTGTCGAGCGTGATCGACTCCCAGGTTAATTCTCTGTTTGGAACGGCTCTCAAAACCATGATGGACACCATCACCCAGACGGAGCGAAAATCATGAGGCTAAGTACAGTTACAGCTGTGTTTATGCTCGCGCTCACAATGGTCGGCTGCTATAGCGGTGACGAAGCAATCGTGCAAGGTCGCGGCAACCTACAGCAAAAAGGACCGACCCTTGGCGCGTCTGGCGATGCACAACTTGCAGACGCAGCAAAAAAGGTCGCAACTGCCACCTATTTTGTCGAGATTGAGACCGCCTCTGGTGCCCGTCCCTGTGAGGGCACGGTCACCCTCGATATCATGGCGAATTTCAATATCGCTCTGCCAGGATCCAAAGTGAACTGCGCGTCGCTATCCATAGATCTTGAAAAACTTTTAGGAGCACAGCTAAAGGGTGGCGCCTCGGCCATCGATCTGAAAAGCTTTCAAAGTGATGGCTTGATATTCTCAGCTAGTGAAATTCTTGGCGCCAAGTTTGATCCACCACGCCCCATGCTGGTGGGGCCTCTGATTCAGGATCCGAGCAAGTTTGCTAACTTATATAGGCATGTAGACAGTAAAGTCACAGTAGCGAAACCCGAGTCTGGACCACCGCTTGAGGCTACGGGATCCTTTGACGTGAAAGTGATCGAAGTTGGTGGCAAGTATAGCAACAAATTCCTCAAACAGCCGTTTGACCAAGTGTTGCACTGGACTCTGGATACCAGCGGGTTTCAGGGTGTGCCAGCTAAGTACGGCATGCTTTTTAAGAAGGCGGAATGGTACTGGAATGTCCGTCCCATCATGGTGCCGAAAATTATTATTACCTTGGAAGGCATCAGCGGTATGATAGAGAGCAAAGCCGTTGATGATCTGAGTGATTTGGTCGGTGAATTAAAAGTCATCGTGACGGTCAAAGATTACGATTTTAGCGGGGGATGACGGTGCCTGTCAGGAATCAGCAAGGCGCACGTGATAAAGCTGATGCTGATGCTGGTGATCAGGTGTTCAATCTCAGGCTACGTACCTTGTTTGCTTCTAAATTCATGAGTCTTGGTATCTTAGCCACCATCATCGGTGCACCTGCCACCCAGGCAACTCCCCTGCTTGGTGATTTTGGTGCCGCCATCAACAACACCGAGGCAGTGGTTGATAACCCAGCCAATGCGGGATTTCTCCCGTACAGTAGCGTCGCTTTAACTGGAGAAACCTTCAAGATTGAGAGCGTGGGTGCGCGGTACCCAGGACTTGATCCTATCTCCGTCAATAACAGCGGGGTCGCGATACCCCTGACTAGACCTGGCGCGATCGTAAAAGTGACGCCGCGCTTCGGTATCGGAGCGATAGTGGTACCACCCCTGCCCATACAGTTTGACGTGACAAAAAAACGGCTACCCATAGTGCTGCTTAATTCAAAATTTCAAGTCGACGCTAAGATCGGAGCAGAGCTGCTGGGATACGGGAGTTTTAGCATGGGCTACCGTATCGCTGACAAGTTTGGTATTGGCATTGGCGGCGAATATGGCGCCGCAAAATTCACCGCCAAGATTACAGAATCCTCGACCTCTTCAGAATTAGCTTCAGTCACTGGAAACGGAGCATTAGGCAGTTTGACCATAGGTAGTAGGCTTGACCTTATCGGTGGCCGCGTGGCTATCGGTGTGGCCGTAACAGCCTTACAGCTCCTCAAGGCCGATGTCGATCTTAAGTCGCCCTTGGTAGATACCAGTGGGGAGGCCGGAAATTTAGTTAAAGACGCGACCCAAGGCCTGAACAGTCAGCAGACTTTTAGTGGGGGGTTAGCGGGAATAAAGATCAATGTGACGCGGCGTTTAGTCATGATGGGCGAATTACGCTATACGCGCTCCGATCCGACGCAGGAGACCATTTCGCTCGTGACGTTCAAAAAGCAGCCAAAAGACGTCCAGGATACCGTAGCCGTGCGCACTGGTGGGATCATCAAGGTGAATCCTAGGCTCAATCTTCTTGGTGGGTTTCGCTGGGAGCCTAGTGCTGTGGGTGCAGGCACCACCGGCGCTAAGGCTAAAGGTGGCTACGGTAGTTTGGAGTTTTTGCCAGCAGCGGCGGGAATCATGCCGCTCAGTCCGTTCTACATGGTAGCCGGCGGTCTGCAGTTGGGACTCGTGCCAGGTGGGCGTCAGTCTGGCAGCAATAATCCGCCATGGCGTGTGGTTGTTGAGGGCGGATTCACCCTGACCGAGTCATCAGTCGGTATCGACGAAACCGGCGAGCTCCCAGGCGCCTATTACTACCGAAAGCTAGCGGGGATCGGTGGCATTCGTGTTTATTTTTGATCCGCCGTTGTTGGCATCGGCACTATGGCCGTTGCGAGCTCCATAAGGCCGGCCAAATCCCCTGGGTCATGCTCCCTTTCATGGAGTTGCCAAACACTTGGTGCCAAGGTTTGTAGTTGCTGCATGATAGATTTTTGGCCGTCGGCTTTGCGTTTGAGATAGCCAAGACTGCCTACGTGTTCATGAGACTCTAAGTCTGAGGCCACACCGATTGGTAAACATCTATTGATGAGTAGTGCACACGGCTTATAGCTCATCTTCACAAGTTGGGACGCCAGGTTTGTTATAGACCGCATCGCCGAGGGGGTGGGGACGCTGACCAGAATGAATCCCGTATCTGGCCTTTTGAGTAGCTCGACGGTCTTTTCGCCCGATTTGTGCAGTCCCTCGATGACATCCTGCATGAGGACTAGGAACTCAGCAAATTGCTTGAGGGGTTCGAATCCTGAGACGCGCGCAACGCCGCCCATGAGGCGCTCGCTGGCCGAGAATAATTTTCCAATACCAAGCCGACTAGCCAGAGTGAATGGCTTAATTAGCCAATTCATCACATGCGTATCCATGAAGCTACCGAGCATGTTAGGGCGAGCGAGGAAATCGAGTGCGTGGGTGTCCGGTGGCGTGTCTAGCACTACCAAGTCAAATTGCGGATCTCTAGCTAGGTCCATCAATTTGGCCAAGGCCATGTATTCAAGTGGTCCCCCAAGATTCGTTGATGCCGACTGATAGACAGTATTAGCTTTTATTTTTGCGGCTAATTGCGGACTCGGAGTATGACGATCAACGACCTGATCGAATACCGCCTTTTGATCCAACATTGCTGCATGCACCGTACCTGCACCCTGAAAATCCGCCGTCATCTGCAACGGAGCCAGCTCATTACTTAGGGGGATGCCAAGGGCCGTCGCTAGCCTTTTCGCTGGATCGATACTGAGGAGGGCCACTCTTTTGCCCCGAGTGGCCGCTGCGAGAGCCACGATGATGGACGAGGTCGTCTTACCGACGCCTCCCGCTCCCAATAGCACTAATACACGGTGACTATCTATCACGGTCGCTAAGTCTTGCATGATCAAGCCCTGTCCCCAGATGATCGGGTTGGATTGGCTGCCGTCAATAATTGACGCCCAAATCCGGGCGCTATGGGCTCGCGAATAAAGCCGACGTCAGGCAGGGACCAAATAGGTAAGGTCGCTAGGTCTGGCGATGCGACTAAGCCTTGGTGCAGCATAGCCGTTGCTTCCGCCGCAGCGGCATGGATTCGATGCGCGTACTCACTTGCCGGTGACGACTTCGCGACCTCAGTTGGGGGTACCAACGTTTTATTGAGAAAGACGCCGGCCAGGGTTACAGGTGCTCTCGCGTGTAGTTTCGGCAGAAAATCCAAACACTCGCTGACCACTAATTCTTCTGGCACGGTGACCACGACATTGCAGCATTTAGATTTGTCGCTGAGGAACTCTTTGACGCGCACAGTTTCTTTGACCATGGGTCCCCCTAACCCCATGTTAATAACTGAGTCCGGTGTCGTCATGAGATTGAGGAAGTGGCCCGATGCTGGCCCGTCGAAAATCACAAGATCGTGCTTAGGCCTCAGCTCACATTCAAAGAGTAGCCGTCCGAGTAGCATCACATCAGCCCAGCCGGGCACGGCATTAATCAGGCTCTTGACGACACGATTACTGAATACGGTGTCGTAAAGCCGACGCTGGCCCAAATGCTCGACGATATAATCGCGAAAATTAGCGACAGAATCGATATTGAGCACGTCCAGCCCCGACTGTACCGTCACAACCTTGTCGTAGGTGGAGGGTAAACCAAAGAGCGGACAGATTTGATCAAGAGCGGCGTTTTGGATGATGAGGACACGGCGCCCGGACTCAGCCACCATTTGGCCGAGGGCGGTGGCAATCAGAGATTTGCCGATACCGCCCTTGCCGGTGATGATCACTAATTTCTTCGCTAGGAGAGCGGAGTAATCATGAGAAGCTAAGGTATTATCCAAGAGGCTAACCCTCCATAGTGCCTCGGATCGATCCCTATAGCTTAATCGTCATCCTCGTCTTCGTCATCCTCGTCTTCATCATCATCATCATGCTTGGTTTTTTTTCCCGCAGGAACACGCCCATCGGCGATTTTTTCTTCTAGGAATTTAATGACCAACTGCCCATCCGCGCTGGCACCCCATGTGCGATCTTTGGGCGGCATGGTACCGCGCTGGATATCGGAAAGTACACCGCGACCGTGTCGCATAAGTTGCTCCTCGGTATCAAGCGCCAAACCGCCCTTGTGCTTACCCCCTTGATGACAGGCGCCGCAGGCTGAGGCAATGATCGGAGCTACAGCCTCGTAACTTGTGATGCCAGGTCTAGGTTGTGGCACTGGCTTAGGCTCTGGTGTTGGCTTAGGCTCTGGTGTTGGCTTAGGCTCTGGTGTTGACGGTGCTGGCGCCGGGGCTGGACGGTCGTCACTACCGTCCATGATGCAATTATTGGTGTCAAAACCGACCCGCCACGCTTGGCGCAGCGCGTGCGACAATTGGATCATGTGACTACATTTGACGCGATTGGCATGAATGTCGATATAACCGAGACGTGTCGTCAGGCCAAATAATGCAGAAAAATCTTCGATCTGATTGCGGGAGAGATCGATGACCAAAGCCTCGGTAAAGATCTCAAGCCCGTTAACGGATTTGATTCCCATATTAAAGCAAGGAATCTCCTTCACGTCGGCGACCGTTTCATACTGTTCCTGAGCGGCATAGGTCTTAATGCACGAGTCGAGCGCCGCATCGGGTAGCTGAAGGTCTGCAACTTTTGTGTCCAGCCCTACAACAGCTGCGGCATGGGCTGGGGAGCCAAGGTTTAAAGCTGCAGTGATGATCAAGCCGCCTAAGGCCACAAGTCTACCGTAGGCAGTGGGGGTTTTTAGCCTCATGGTGCACCTCAAAAGAGCCAAATATTGAACGATTGTTAGTGAAACAGAAGGCGACTGTAGCTGCGGTGAAATTGATTCTCAAGTTCAATTTGAGCGTCAACAAAGTTTGCAGTCATTGGGCAATGAAAAGTTCCTAGGCAGCGCAAACGCTCGGCGAGGTTGTTGGGGTAGTAGATTTTTACCCTTTGATTTCATGGTTTTATGTTTTTTAGACGCAGTCCGTCTCAATGGCATCGAATTTGTATGTCTAGAAAGATGGGTGTTGGAGTCATTAATTGCCCGATCAGGGCCTACAATGGAGTGTGGACAATGTCGGTTTTCGCGAGGTGGTTGCTTCCTGCATTACTATTGGCTAGCTGCTCGCCGACACAAGTTCTCCCAACTACCGGTAACTACGGTGGTGCC
This sequence comes from Deltaproteobacteria bacterium, assembly GCA_016874735.1. NCBI lineage: Bacteria > Pseudomonadati > Myxococcota > Myxococcia > Deltaproteobacteria bacterium. The sequence goes on along the minus strand of VGTI01000008.1, from coordinate 7,167 downwards.
GAAGACGAGGGAGCTCGTGGAGCTAAAAAGTCTAAATCTAAAACCGGTGCTGACCAAGCTGCGGATCAGCAAGGCCCTGCTAGCACAGTCTCACTCGGGGCTGTGACGCCTCCTTCGGCGGCCGAACAGCTGATTGCGCAGGATGCTGCCGCTAACGGTGGGGCAAACATCATTTATGCAACGATCGGTCATCTGTCTCCAGATGGACAGCAAAATGAGAAACTGGCTACCGTCCGCGAAGGGATGGTTAAAGTCCTCAACAGCGTGTCGAGTCGTCCTGAGATCGTCAACCTGAAGGCTATCGATGCGGGGCAAACCGTATACCGTATAGACATGGCTGCCTATAACCAATCTGGTGCCATCAGTCGTCTTAAATCTGCCGATCAAGCTAGTAGTAACGTTTCAACGGTCGGCAGTGCAACTGTAGTCAAGGGTGATTGGCTCGTCTTTGCGCTGTCACGTCCTGAAGTTTATGATCCGATTATGAACCTTCCTCAACTAGGCCGCTTACTTGATGCGCGCCTCGGTGTGGATTGGAATCAGGCGAAATACATCAACGTCTCCAAATCCGAAGTAGCCTTTGCCGGCCGGGTGCTCGCACGAGTTCCGCTACAAATGGCTGGAAAGCCAGGTGGGTACTACTGGAGATCCTACGACTTCGTGCGTGAAGATATCCGCGACCGAGCCTTTAGAGATCCAAGCTCTGTGCGCGTGACCTCGGTTCCTGATTTTGTCGCTGGCGAATTCTTCTTCAGTCTACCAAACGGTCTCCAAGGTTACTTCCTCACTGGTTTCGGTGACCAACACCGCTACGATGTGCCAGCTGACCGCGCGGCAGGTGGTATTTCGCCGCCGGTTGCTAGTGATTATCGACGTCCCCAGGATGGTCTGAATCATTGTGTTGCTGGCAAGGCTCCTTGCGGCATCGTCATCAACGGCGAGTCCTGCATGACCTGCCATGCATCAGGTATCAACTTCCCGATTGAGTCCGCTGGGACCAACAATGCAACTATGGCGGAGATGACTGATCTCATTAACCAAGACCGTGCGCGATTTATCTCTGCGCTGAAAGAGATGGGTATTGATGAAGGCAAACCAGAGCCTATTCTCGGTTCTGTCAATATCTTCCGAGCTGACCGTGGCTACGCGGATAAGCGTAGGCAGGCCAGCGAAGTTTCGGGCCTTACCGGTAGATAGGTAGATAGGTAGATAGGTAGATAGGTAGATAGGTAGATAAGCTGCGATGATTCAGGGCGTTAACCGGCCTCCTAGGGGAGCTTGTTAACGCCCTTTCTCTGTATTGAAATCAAAAATAGTTTAATTTGAGCTACTTGAGGAAACGAAAAATTAAAATTATTTATCTAATAAATTCATATTATTAAAAAAATAATTCAATCTTTTCTGGGGCCCCGCCGAAACCCCTCCAGCTGGTTGTAGACGATCTACATGCCAGCCAATTATGGAGGAGACATCAATGATCGTTAGATCAAGGACGGGGGTGCTTGGCCGCCTCGGATTGCTGGCTAGCGCTGTCGGCATTGCTGCATGTAGCAGCGGTGCCGGCGGGATCAAGCCGCTAGCGGCGAGTTTTGGCGGCGCGGAGGTCGATGCCGACGACGACACCGGCGGTGGCCGTGGCGGTAAAAAGTCCCGCTTATCTGCGGACGCAGTGGACCGGAACTCGAACCTCGTCGATAACGGGGCAGGTGTAGGGCAGCCCACGGCGACGGTGCAGGACGCTTCGGCCATTGATCGGCTTATTGCCGATCACGCCGCCAAGAATCCGGGACGCAACGTCCTTTACGCGCGGATCGACCACTTGTCACACGACAAGTCGCAAACAGCGGAGCTCAATGTAGTACGCTATGGACTGACCAAAGTGCTCAATAGCGTATCGACGGCGCCGCAGATCGTGAAACTGAATGCGATCGATGATGCACAGACTGTGTTCCGTATAAACTTGGACGAATATGCGCAGCCGGGTGCGATCTCGCGGCTGAACACGGCCGCCTTTGCCCAGCAAAACATGCAGCAAATTGGTGGAGTCGCGGTTGCCAAAGGTGACTGGCTCGTCTACGCATTGTCGCGTCCGGAAGTGTACGATTACCTACTGCGCTTGCCGCAGCTAGGTCGTATGCTTGAGGCTACGCTGCGTGTGGACTACAACCAGGCCAAGTACGTCAACACCGACCGCTCCGACGTAACTTTTGAAGGGCGAGTCCTCATGCGTATGCCGCTAGAGATTGGCGGTAAACCAGGCGGGTACTACTGGCGGTCCTACGACTTTGGGCGCAAGGACGTGTTGCAACGTGGATTTGCTGATCCTAAGAGTCTGCGTAATACGGGAATCCCTGATTTAGTTGCCGGCGAGACGATCTACAGCCTACCCAACGGTATGCAGGCTTATTATCTGACTGGCTTCGGTGATCAGCATCGCTTTGACGTACCAGCAGGCGGTATCAGTGGTGGTACGCCAACGCTACCAGTTGCGACTGACATGCGTCGTCCTCAAGACGGGCTGCGCAATTGCGTGGGTGGTAAAGCACCGTGCGGTTATGTGATTAACGGCGAATCGTGCATGTCCTGCCACTCGGCGGGGGTGAATGCTCCGACTAATGCGGTTGGGACGCATGGCGCTTCGCTCGAGGAAATGAACGCTTATATCCGTCAGGATCGCGAACGCTTCACGAGTGCGCTGAGTGAAATGGGTTTCCCCGACGTGTCGGAAGAACCCATCCTATCTACCTGTCGCATCTTCCTTGCCGATCGCGCCGTTAGTGATAAACGCAATCAAGCGAGTGAAGTCCCTGGTCTCATTGGTCGTTAATCAGAATCTGATCAGCCTCAGTCGGTTGCCTAGCGCTACACCGTCAGGCTGACCAGCTTACTCTCCATCACCTTTACTAGGCCCTTATCAGTGATCTTTAGAGTTGGGATCACTGGTAAGGCCAGAAAGGAAAGCTGGAGAAATGGTTCGTGCAGCGTGCATCCCGCGTCCTTGGTCAAGGCCTTGAGTCGCTGAAGGATTGCCGTCACGGTATCGGGATCGGCATCGGTCATGAGGCCACCGATCGGCAGCGGCAGCGCCTCTTTGCGCCCATCCGCATGCACCACGACGATGCCTCCGTCGATGCGAATCAGCTCGTTCACCGCAGCGGCGATAAGCTCGTCACTGGATCCTATGGTGATGACGTTATGAGAGTCGTGATTGATACTCGTGGCTATAGCGCCAGACTTAAGGCCCATGCCTTTGGCAAAGCCGACGGCGCGACCGCCGCTACCATGGTGACGCTCGAGTACGGCAATCTTCAGGATGTCCTGACTCAAGTCTGGCTGAATAGAGCCACCTTTTACGGGGAGCTGACAGATGAGTTCATTAGTGAGGATCTGATGCGTGATGATCCCAATGACACGTGCATCCACGCACGACTGATTACTCGAGGCCGGTAGTCGAAAGTCAGCCGCGGTGACTGGAGCCAGGTTGAGATTGACACCGTCAAAGTGAGGCTTTTTTTGCCGTGAAATCGCTTGCAGATCGCTTTTAGTGACGGCCTCACCACTTTTAAAGACTTGGGTGATAGCTACACCATGACGCCAATCGGTTTGGCCCGATGCCATTCCTTTCGGGCTAACCAAAACAACATCGGCTTTATAACCCGGTGCCACCGCGCCGCGATCTTCAAGGCCGTAGGTTTTGGCCGTGGCGTAGCTGGCGGCACGGAAAATATCCTCTGGCTTGGCGCCGCGCGCCAGGGCCATGTCGATGATGCAGTTGATATGCCCACCCTCGGCGATATCAGCCGGATTGCGATCGTCACTGCAAAGACTTAATACGGGGGACGTGTAGGCGTTTAGTAGTGGCAGCAGAGCATGCGCATCCTTAGTGCACGATCCTTCGCGAATGAGGACATGGATGCCCTTGCTCATTTTCTCTTCGGCTTCATCCGCAGTCGTTGATTCATGACAGCTATGGATACCAGCGACACCGTAGGCGTTGAGATCTTTGCCGCGCAGTCCAGGGCAGTGGCCGTCACGTTTCTTAGCGCTAAAGTCGGACAGTTTAGTCATGATGTCACCCTCGCCACTGAGTAGGCCGGGGAAGTTCATCATTTCTGCTAGGCCTAGCACACGCGGATGATGACGGAAGAGGGCAATGTCGCCAGCCTCGAGCGAGGCACCGCTAGTCTCAAGGCCAGCCGCTGGCGATGTTGAAGGTACGCAGCTAGGCACCATCACGAAGACGTCAAGTAGCAAATCTTCGGAGGCCGCGAGGGCCCACTCGATGCCGGCCTTACCTTTGACGTTGGCAATCTCGTGGGGATCCCAGATGACCGCCGTGGTACCGCAGGGCAGTACCGCCTCCTCAAAGCGCGCCGGGGTCATGAGGCTGCTTTCGATATGTACGTGAGCATCGATGAAACCGGGCACTAAATACTTACCCGTACCGTCGATGACCGAATTGCCGTCGTAGTTCTCGCCGACGCCGATGATGACGCCGTCCTTCCAGGCGACATCACCGGTGCGAAATTTGCCGCTAAATACGTCCAGCCACTGCACGCCCCGGATGACCACATCAGCTGGCAACTCACCGCGGGCCGCTTTAATCAGGAGGCGCCTTTGGTCAATGGAGCTAAAGTCAGATTTTTTAAGCATGGCTAGTCTATCCCTCGTCTGTATCCGGCTTTAATTTGCGACCGGCTAGTCAAGGCACCGATCTGGTGCCAGAATACATTTGTTCCCAACTGTCCAACCATATAATCTCTCACCGGAGGGTGCCAAGTCCGATGAAAACGCTGCCCTTACTTCTGGCCCTTGCTCTCGGTGGAGAGGCTGAATTTACTCATGATAGCCTCCACAAGACTGGTAAATATCGTCTCGAACTCCCTGGCGACAAAGCAGCGTCTAAAGCTGGAGCTAGCAAAAGCGAGCCTTGGCTTCTTGTGTTTTTCCACGGAGCTGGTGGTGGGGGGAGCTACGACGCCTTTTTGCCCGAGCTGAAATCTGCTGCTACTGGCCGCAACGTAGCCGTCATGGCGGTCCAGGCACCCAATCACTCTAACTCTTGGGCGGATGCTTTTGATGGCCCGTCGCGGCGTCATGCCGCCTATATTGCCGATCTCCTGAAGCGCAAGGTTTACTCTGAGCACCGGCAGCTTTCGCCCAAGCGTACAGTATTTATCGGCATGTCGGCGGGGGCTACGTTTATTGGTGGCGATCTCCTACCTGATCACATCAAGGATTACCAAGGTGGCGCCATCCTGCTATGTGGCGGCGCTCCCCCAAGGTCGATGAGCGATGCCGCGGCCTTTCAGAAGTTAAGCGACGCGACAGCAAAGTCCTTCAAGATCTACTTCTCGATCAATGTCGGTGATTTTTTGGCTGAGCAGGCCTACGCCGGCTCCCAGTATTGGGAGTGGCGTGGGCTTAAGATGAAGATCAAAGATTTCCCCGGTAACGGCCACTGCGCGTTCGACATGAAAAAGGCGGTCGAGGAGGGGCTGGACTACATCGGGGTGCCTAAGGGCTAAATGTAACCGTCGTTTAGTCTTCGTCGATCTGCAGGATCGCCATAAAGGCGTCCTGTGGTATCTCCACCTTGCCTACGGATTTCATCCGCTTTTTGCCCTCTTTTTGCTTCTCGAGGAGCTTGCGCTTACGCGAAATATCGCCACCGTAGCACTTGGCTGTAACGTCTTTACGTAGTGCCGAAACGCTTTCGCGCGCCATGATTTTACTGCCTACGGCGGCCTGAAGAGCGATTTGGAACATTTGACGAGGCAAGATGTCCTTGAGCTTCTTACAGAGCGACCGTCCCCGCACAGGGGCTGTCGAACGGTGGACGATACATGAGAGTGCATCCACCGGCTCACCGTTGACGAGGATATCAAGCTTGACCAAATCACCAACGCGGTAGTCAGTCACCTCGTAATCCATCGAAGCATAGCCGCGCGAGATACTCTTGAGCTTGTCGTGGAAGTCGAAGATCATCTCGTTCATCGGTATTTCATAGGTGATCTTGACCCTCTTGGCCGAGAGATAGTCTAGACCTTTCTGGATACCGCGACGCTCGGTCAAAAGCTTGAGAAGACCACCGATGTACTCCTCCGGCGTGTGAATAGTCAGGAGTACGTAGGGCTCTTCGATGCGCTCAATCTTAGTCGGATCTGGCATCCGCGCCGGGTTTTCGATTTTGATTTCGGTGCCGTCCACGGTGAACACCTGATACACAACCGTCGGCGCCGTGAAGATCAGGTCGAGGTTATACTCACGCTCGAGTCGTTCCTGAATGATGTCCATGTGGAGCAGGCCGAGAAAACCCACGCGGAATCCCATCCCAAGGGCGATGGAACTCTCTACCTCAAAAGTCAGGGAGGCGTCATTAAGCTGTAGCTTTTCAAACGACTCGCGCAGCACTTGATAGTCACTCGAGTCGACGGGGAATATGCCACCAAACACCATTTGTTTGGCCTTCTGGAACCCAGCTAACGGTCCGGAGGCTGGTCGATCAGGATTCGTGATGGTGTCACCAACGCGGGTGTCGCCGACGCCCTTGATGGAGCCTGCCACAAAACCCACTTCACCAGCGACCAAGCCATCGACATCAACTTGACGTGGCGTGAGCTTACCGACTTTGAGCACCTCAAACGATTTGCCCGTCGACATAAACTGCATGTACTGCCCACGCTTAATCTCGCCAGCCATCACACGCACCAGGGAAACAGCACCTAAGTAGGGATCAAACCAGCTGTCGAAGATCAGCGCCTGCAGTGGCTCCGCCCGCTTAGGCTCAGGTGGTGGTATACGCTGTACAATGGCCTCGAGCACGTCTTGGATGCCGATGCGGGTCTTGGCGCTCGCCATGACAGCCTCACCGGCGTCGATCGCTAATTCTTCTTCGATTTCAGCCTTAACTTTATCGGGATCGGCACTCGGTAAATCGATTTTGTTGATCACCGGGATCAGCGTGAGGTTGGCCTGCATGGCTAGGGTGACGTTAGCGACGGTTTGCGCCTCTACGCCCTGACTGGCATCGACAACAACCAAGGCGCCCTCACATGCCGTCAGACTCCGTGACACCTCGTAGCTAAAGTCGACATGGCCGGGGGTATCGATGAGATTGAAGAGATAGGTGTGTCCGTCCTTGGCCTTGTAGTTCATCGAGCAGGT